>JANOVQ010000161.1:0-11116 GCA_031417495.1 Pseudomonadota bacterium
TCGGCGCACGTTAATCAGTACGGCCACCCGCACCTTGCAGGACCAGTTGTATTTTCAGGATCTCCCGCTGGTGCGGCGAGCGCTGGGCAGCCCGCAGTCTGTGGCCCTGCTCAAAGGGCGCGCAAACTATCTTTGCCTGCAGCGCCTGGCGCAGGCAGAAGGCCAACCCGAGTTGTGGCCAGAGGACGAAGCGCTGCTCGTGCGCATCGGCAGCTGGTCGCAGCAGACCACCATGGGCGATATCGCGGAGCTGTCGGAAGTCCCCGAAGATGCGTCGTTATGGCCGCACATCACGTCCACCGTGGATAACTGTCTGGGTCAGGCCTGTCCCAATTTCGATGACTGCTTCGTAGTGAAGGCGCGGCGGCGCGCGGTGGCGGCCGATGTGGTGATTGTGAATCATCATCTGCTTTTCGCAGACATGGCGCTGCGGGAGGAGGGCTTCGGCGAGTTATTGCCGACGGCCCAGGTGATCATCGTCGATGAAGCGCATCAACTCCCTGAACTCGCGGCGCAGGCCTTCGGGCAAACCCTTTCCAGCCGGCAACTCCGCGATCTGGTTCGGGACAGTGGCAAGGCATTGCTGAGCGAGGCGCCCGACATGCCGACTTTGCGCGATGCGCTGCGCGCGCTGGACAACGCGACCCACTGGGCGCAAACCGAAGCGGGGCGCTTTCAAGGCAAGCAGGATTACGCAGCCCTGGCCGGCGAGCGTGCGCTGAGCGCGGCGCTGGGCGGCGTCGCCAGCACGTTGGCGAGCGTGGCGACCAACCTGGAAGTTGCTGCCGAACGCGGACCGCAACTCGAAATTTGTTGGCGACGCTGCGCCGAGCTGCAGGGCCGGTTGGCCCAATTTACTGATCGCGCGAATGAAGATTGGGTGCGCTGGTTGGAAGCCTCAGCGCGCGGGTTTGTTCTGCACACCACGCCGCTCGCAGTCGCCGAGCAATTTCGCGCGCGACTCGCGCAGTATCCCGCCACCTGGGTGTTCTGTTCAGCGACCTTGGCGATTAACGGCGATTTTGGCCATTTCCGCCGGGAGCTGGGCTTGGAAGAGGCGCACGCCGAGAGCTGGGAAAGTCCGTTTGATTTTGCGCGCCAGACTGTGCGCTATCTGCCACGCTTAAACTTGGCGCCCAATCAGGAGGGTTATCTGGCGGCAGTGGTCGAGACTGCGCTCGCCGTGATCGCGCTCAGTCGCGGGCGCGCGTTTTTGCTGTGCACGAGCTATCGCGCGTTGGCGTATTACGCCGCACCCTTGCGCGCGCAGCTCGAGTTTCCGGTATTGGTGCAAGGTGAAGCCCCGCGCGCCGCGTTGCTGGCAGAGTTCAAGCGACTCGGCAATGCGGTCCTGATTGGGACGGCAACCTTCTGGGAAGGCGTCGATGTGCGCGGTGATGCACTGTCGTGCGTGATTATCGACAAGCTTCCCTTCGCGCCACCCGACGATCCCGTCCTGCGGGCGCGTGCGCGGCGCCTGGAATCCCTAGGTCAGGATCCTTTTCGCGAATATCAGCTGCCGGTCGCGGCGCTGATGTTGAAGCAAGGTGCCGGCCGTTTGATTCGGGATGTAACAGATCGCGGGGTGCTGGTGCTGTGCGATCCGCGGGTGAAGAGCAAGGGCTACGGGCGCACTTTTCTGCGCGCGCTGCCGCCGATGCCGGAGACCAGTAGCCTGAGCGAGGTGGCCGCGTTCTTTGCGCGCGCGGCGATTCCCTAAAAGCCATGGTGGCGGCTAGAATCCGGTCACCATCTTCCAAAACTGAAGCAGAGGAGAGCCCGTGAGCAAACGAAAAATTGGCGATATCCAGGTGGATCTGGCGATCGAAATGGCGGTCGACGACGGGTTTCCTGCGGAGGTGCTGGTCCCCAACATGCGCCAGGAGGTGGTCGAGGAGAACCGTGATCTGCTGATCCCGTTCTGCATTAATCCGGTCACCAATGGGCTCAAACTGAGCATCCATACCTGGATCCTGAAAACGGCGCACCACACGATTCTGATCGACACTTGCTGCGGTAATAATAAAGAGCGCCCCACCTTTGAACTGGCGCATCAGCTGAATCTACCGTATCTGGAAAAACTTGCTGCTGCGGGCGTGCGCCCGGAAGAAGTCGATATGGTGATGTGCACGCATCTGCACGTCGATCATTGTGGTTGGAATACCCAGCTTAAAAATGGCAAGTGGGTGCCGACCTTCCCCAACGCAAAATACATCTTCTCGCGGACCGAGTACGACCAATGGAATCCGGCCGATACGCGCTACCCGAAGAGCGCTATCAATGAGGGTGTCTTCAATGACAGCGTGTTACCGGTCGTCGAAGCCGGTCAAGCCACCATGGTCGAAGGCTCTCATGCGCTGGAAGACGGGCTCATCATTGAACCTGCTCCGGGCCACACCTATGGTCTCATCGTGCTCAAAGTGGAATCGAAGGGACAGCACGCGTTGTTTGCCGGCGATGCACTCCACCACGCGGTGCAGGTACTGCGTCCCGAGTGGAGCAGTGGATTTTGCGATGTGCCCGAGCAATCCGCAAAAACTCGGCGCAGGCTCATGGAACATTGTGCCGAGAAGAATGCGCTGTTAATGCCCGCTCACTTCCCACCCCCGCATGCGGTGCGGGTGCGCGCTAAAGGCGATAACTTTACTTTCATTCCTGAGTGAGTTTGGTCGCCAGTACCGGCGCGCGTGCTGAGTTAATCGTCAAGACGAGCGCCATGCTGGCGCTCCAGGACGAAATGAACTCGCGCGTCGATCCCGACTGGCGCGCGCGCGGGCGCGCGTGGTATCGGGCCATCTGGATCGAATGCGCGGAACTGATGGACCACTACGGCGGTTGGAAGTGGTGGAAAGCCTCCCAGCAGGACCGGGAGCAAGCGATGCTCGAGATCGTGGACATCTGGCATTTCGGGCTCAGCATCCGCCTTCGCGTGGATGGCGATCACACGCGGGCCGCCGAGACGATTGTCGAGGAGTGGCTGCACCCGCGGCCATCGCAGGGTTTCCTAAGTGACGTGGAAACGCTTGCCCATCATGCGTTGGACACCCACGATTTCCTGGTCGCGATGGTGCCGCCGATGTTGCAGGATCTCGGGTGCGATTTTGAAGCGCTCTACCGCGCGTACATCGGCAAGAACGTCCTCAATTTCTTCCGCCAGGATCATGGCTATAAGGCGGGCACGTATCACAAGATTTGGCACGACCAAGAGGATAACGTGCACTTGATTGAGGTACTGCGCGATCTCGACAGTAATGACGCGGATTTTCGCGCGGCGATCTATCGCGCGCTCGCAGCGCGCTATCCACTCACTACTTGAGACTTTCCAGGTACCGATCGGCGTCGAGAGCGGCCATGCACCCCGAGCCTGCCGAGGTAACGGCCTGCCGATAGATCGGATCGGCACAATCACCAGCGGCGAATACCCCCGGCACGTTGGTCGCAGTGACGAACCCATCAGATCCACTGCGCACCTGCAGGTACCCGCCATGCATTTCAAGCTGGCCGGTGAAAAGATCGGTATTGGGTTTATGGCCTATCGCAATAAAAAGGCCATGCAACGGAATAATTTTTGGCTCCGCACTGTCGACGTCGCGAATACGCATGCCGGTCACGCCGCTGGCGTCACCCAAGACCTCGTCCAGCGCGTGATTCCATTCGATCGAAACTTTGCCTTGCGCTGCCTTCTCCAGCAGGCGCTGGCTCATGATTTTCTCGGCACGGAAGGCGTCCCGTCGATGCACGACAGTCACATGCGACGCGATATTTGACAGATAAAGCGCCTCCTCGACCGCAGTATTGCCACCGCCAATGACGGCCACTGGTTTATTGCGGTAGAAAAACCCATCACAGGTGGCACACGCCGAAACCCCTTTGCCCTTGAAGGCCTCTTCCGAAGGGAGTCCTAAATATTTAGCGGTGGCGCCGGTCGCGATAATCAGGGCATCACAGCTATAAGTGCCCTGATCGCCTACGAGCACAAAAGGGCGCTGGCCCAGGCGCGCGGTGTGGATATGGTCGTTCAGCAACGCAGTCCCGAAGCGCTCAGCATGCCGCTGCATACGCACCATGAGTTCCGGCCCCAATACGCCCTGATCATCACCTGGCCAATTATCGACGTCGGTCGTGGTCGTCATCTGCCCGCCTACCTCAAGGCCGGTGATCAGGACTGGTTCGAGTGCTGCGCGCGCCGCATAAACTGCCGCGGTGTAGCCTGCTGGGCCCGAACCCAGGATCAATAGACGAGAGTGACGAATGCTCGGCATGGGGGTGCTATCGGTTGGTATACTGGCGCGCGAGTGTAGCAAAACTTCGCGCGATTACATTTCCGGTGATGGCTGAGCGGCGCTCAGGTTCATAGTTGACGAAGTTAAGGATTTTGCCCATGAAGGTGCCGTCGCGTATGCAAGCAATCGAAGTCTCCACGCCCGGTGGTCCTGAGGTGCTGCGCCTGATCGACCTTGAAGTGCCGATGCCCGCCGCAGGTGAAGTGCTAGTGCGCGTGCATGCCGCAGGAGTCAATCGCCCGGATTGCCTGCAACGCGCGGGGTTATACGCGGTGCCACCCGATGCCAGCCCCTTGCCGGGACTCGAAATCGCTGGTGAAGTCGTCGCGCTGGGTGCCACCACTTCACGCTGGCAGGTAGGCGACCGAGTGGTCGCGCTCACGCATGGCGGGGGCTATGCCGAGTATTGCCGCGCGCAGGGGACGCATTGTTTGCCGTGGCCTGCCGGCTACTCTGCAGAGGCGGCGGCGAGCCTGCCCGAGACCACCTTTACCGTGCAATACAATCTGTTCACGCGCGCCGATCTGCGCGCGGGCGATTGGTGCCTGATTCATGGCGGCAGCAGTGGCATCGGGACCACTGCGATCCAACTCGCAAAGGCCGCTGGCGCGACGGTGATTGCCACGGTGGGCAACGCACAGAAGCAACAATTCTGCCTGGACTTGGGGGCTGACTATGCCCTGGATTATCACGATGATTGGGTGGCGGCAGTCCGCGAGGTGAATGCCGGACGCGGCGTAAATGTCGTGCTCGACATGGTGGCCGGACCTTACGTTGAAAAAAATCTGAGCGTGCTCGCGGCCGACGGCCGCTATTCGATGATCGCCTTCTTGAAAGGGCCTAAGGCTGAGGTCAATTTCGTGCCCGTGCTCACCAAGCGCCTCCTCATCACGGGTTCGACGTTGCGTCCGCAGTCCATCGCGCAAAAGGCGGCAATTGCGGCCACCGTCGAACGCGCGGTATGGCCGTTGCTGGCCGCTGGCCGTTATCGCACCCATATCTTCAAGACCTTCCCGCTCGCGCAAGCGAGCGCCGCGCATGCCTTGATGGAGTCGAGTACTCACATGGGCAAAATTGTGCTGCAGGTAGCGGTGTGAGGGTGCGGAAGGCGCAGTTTTGAGCAGCTTCCACCCACAATCTGCGGCATAATCGCACGCAGCCAGCCCGAATTTCCGACGCCGCCAAGTGGCGATGTGGACTCTGGTTAATTTACTTAATTCAGTTGGAGGAATCCGCGCGTGCGATCGTCCCATTATTTTACGAGTGAGTCCGTCTCCGAAGGTCATCCTGACAAAGTTTGCGACCGCATCTCAGATGAGGTGGTCGACGCCTATTTTCGTGAGGCGGCGGCGGTGGGCCTGGACCCCGGCCAGGTCCGCGTCGCCTGCGAAACGCTGGCGACGACGAATAGGGTTGTAATTGCCGGCGAGACCCGTGGCCCCAGCACCGTCACGCCTGATCTGGTCACCCACCTGGCACGTCTCGCGATCAGGGATATCGGCTACGAACAGGACGGATTTCATTGGGAACGTGCGCGTATTGAGGTGCTACTGCACGCCCAATCTGCCGACATCGCGCAGGGTGTGGACGCCGGCGGCGACAAGGACGAAGGGGCGGGTGATCAGGGCATTATGTTCGGTTACGCCTGCACCGAAACCGCAGATTTGATGCCAGCGCCGGTCTACTATGCGCACCGCATTTTGCAATTGCTCGCAGAAGCCCGTAAGTCCGGTGAAACTCAGCTGCTGGGCCCGGATGCCAAGAGTCAGGTCACGGTGCGCTACGAAAATGGCAAACCCGTGGCCGCCACGCAAATTGTGGTTTCGACCCAGCATCTGGACGGCAAAATGACCTCGCACGACGTGTGCTCGATTGTCGAACCCTATGCACGCAAAGCGTTACCGGAAAGTTGGATCACCAAAGACACCGTGTGGCATGTGAATCCCACCGGGGCCTTTGTGATCGGTGGCCCGGATGGTGACTGCGGCCTGACCGGTCGCAAAATTATTGTCGATACCTACGGCGGCGCGGCGCCGCATGGGGGTGGTGCATTCTCCGGCAAAGATCCCTCCAAGGTTGATCGCTCAGCGGCTTATGCCGCACGTTATCTGGCGAAGAATGTCGTTGCGGCGGAGCTCGCTGATCGGTGCACCATTCAGTTGTCGTATGCGATCGGGGTGGCGAAGCCACTGTCGCTGTATGTGGATCTGCATGACACCGGTAAGGTGGATGCCGCCAAGCTCGAAACTGCGCTCGCGAATGTGATGGATCTCACGCCGCGCGGGATCCGCACGCACCTGAAACTCAATCGCCCAATCTACGCACGCACTGCTGCCTATGGCCATTTTGGTCGCAAGCCGGATGCTGATGGTGGCTTCTCGTGGGAGCGCACCGATCTCGTGGATGCGCTGAAGCAAGCGGTTAAGTGAGCCGCCACCTGCAACGTGACTGAGCACCTCGATGCTGCGTAATAGCGCCGTAGACTATGGCTGGGTCACGAAGGGGCTGCACTGGACGCTTGCCGGCCTGATTTTTGGATTGATCGGCCTCGGCTATTACATGGTCGATCTCACCTACTTTGATCGCTGGTACAACGCCTCGTTAACCCTCCACCGGGCGCTGGGACTGCTGGTGTTGCTGCTCGGTTCAATGCTGCTCGGTTGGAAGCTCATCTCCGCTTCACCCGCTTATCCGCCTACTGTCGGCCCACTCTCGCGGGTGGCGGCGACCGCTGTGCATGCTCTGCTGTTGTTGATGATGGTGTTGATCCCGGTCACGGGATATTTGATCTCGACCTCCGCCGGCAAAGCGATTGATGTCTTCGGCTGGTTCGAAGTGCCGCCGCTGGTCGAGGTCAGCACTGCGGTGCGGGATTTCGCGATCCGAGTCCATTATTTCTGTGCCTATGGCACCGGCCTCCTGGCCCTGGCGCACGCCGCCGCAGCGCTTAAGCATCAATTCATTGATCGCGATGGCCTACTTAGGCGCATGTGGTGGCGTTGAGCTGTTCCCGCGTTAACAAACCCGCCGCACGGCGGGTTTGTTTTAGGCGCTGAGGCCGGCTACTTCTTGCGAATGCCTTCGATGAAGAGGTCAAAGTCCATGGTCTGGGCGGACGGGCCGAGATCATAGCTGATGCCAAAGTCCGCACGCTTGAGGGTGGTCGTGCCTGAGAAGCCAGCGCGATAGCCGCCCCAGGGATCTGCGCCTTCGCCGACCGCCTTCACGTCCAACGTCACCGGCTTGGTCACGCCGTGCAGGGTGAGTTCGCCTTCGAGTTTGCCGGCCGTCGCGTCGCCGGTGAATTTGGTGCTCTTGAACGACGCTTCGGGGAATTTTTCCACATCGAGGAAATCGGCGCTCCGAAGATGTTTGTCACGTTCCGCCCAATTACTGTCGATACTGGTGGTCTTGATGGTTAACGCAATGTTCGCGTCGCTCGGTGCGGCCTTGTCCCATTTGAGGGTGCCCGCGAAATCGTTGAAGCGACCGTTCAGCACGCTGTAACCCAGATGGGAAATTCGGAATTGGATGAACGAGTGGCTGAGGTCCAGATCATAGTCTGCGGCACTCACCGAAGTTGAGAGCGCGGTGGCGAGGGCGAATGCGGGCAATTGCCAGCGTTTAGTCATCTGCATGAATCAGGCCTCCTGTCGGATCTTCGAAAGATAAAGGGGACATCCGCGTCTGCGCAGCGGACGCTCTGAACCAGCGGTTCAGTGATATAGGTTCCGTGATTTCGCGCTGCTGCGCAACGAGGTAAACAAAATCCGGGTACAATCCCGGCCCGCCTGCCCCCAGGATGATGCCGACGCCATGCCGCTGTTTCTGCACAATTCGCTGACTCGTCGCAAAGAGGAATTTCACCCGCTCGATCCAGCGCGGGTGACGATGTATGCGTGTGGACCGACCGTCTACAACCCCCCGCATATCGGCAATGCGCGGGCAGCGGTGGTCTATGACGTGCTGTATCGGGTGCTTCAGCGCCACTATCCGCAGGTGGTTTACGCGCGCAACATCACGGACGTGGACGACAAAATCAATCAGGCCGCCCACGACGAGGGGGTGCCGATTGCGACGATTTCGGCGCGTTACACTGAAATCTACCAGCGGGATGTCGCGGCGCTCGGGGTTCTCCCGCCGGTGATTGAGCCGCGTGCGACTGAACATATTCCCGCGATGATTGCGATGATCGAAAGCCTGCTCGGCAGCGGGCATGCGTATGAGGCTGCGGGTCACGTGCTGTTCGACGTCACGACCTTCGCGGCCTATGGCCAATTGGCAGGTCGCTCGCGGGAGGACATGATCGCGGGGTCACGGGTCGAAGTGGCGCCGTTTAAGCGAGATCCAGCGGATTTCGTGCTGTGGAAGCCGTCCACCGCCGACCTCCCTGGGTGGCAGAGTCCGTGGGGCTTTGGCCGCCCGGGCTGGCATATCGAATGCTCCGCCATGAGCGAACAACATCTCGGGCGGACTATCGATATCCACGGCGGGGGGAATGATCTCAAATTCCCGCATCACGAAAACGAGCTTGCCCAGAGTACCTGTGCGCATGGCGGGCAGCTGTTCTGCCGTTACTGGGTCCATAACGGGTTTGTCGAAGTCGCGCACGAGAAGATGTCGAAGTCGCTCGGCAATGTCTTGCTGGTACAGAACCTGGTGAAGCGATTTCCCGGCGAGGCGTTGCGTCTCGCGTTGCTTAAAGGTCGCTACCGCGAACCCATTAGCTGGAGCGATGATCTGGTTAATCAGGCCAAGGCACAACTCGATCGCTTGTATGGGG
The DNA here is from genome assembly GCA_031417495.1 of Pseudomonadota bacterium. GTDB lineage: Bacteria > Pseudomonadota > Gammaproteobacteria > CAIKBL01. Next base: position 9,067 of record JANOVQ010000161.1, read on the forward strand.
CGCTACAGCGTCTGGAGGCTGTCGAAATCACGCAGACGGTGCTCCCCGACGAATTCACGGCCGCGATGGATGATGATCTCAACACCCCGCAGGCAATCGCTCTCATGATGGCGCTGGCCACACAAGCCAATACGGTAGAAGACCACGCTGAGCAGCAACGCTGCAAAAGCGGCTTGCTGGCCTGTGGCGCTGAGCTCGGACTCCTCCAACAAACGCCGGCGCGGTGGTTTTCAACCGTTCAGTCTGGGGTGTTGGATGTCGCGCAAATCGAGGGGTTGATCGCCGCGCGAAATGCCGCGCGGGCGCACAAGGACTGGGCCACAGCGGATCGAGTCCGGGCTGAAATTGAGGCCCTGGGTGTCTCGATTCAAGACGGCGCAGCCGGCACCCAATGGCGGGCGGAATAACGAAATGAACACCCCCACCTCCCCCCCTAAACTCACTGCCGCCGCCGAACTCGTCGCCGCGCAGGAGGAAATTGTCGAAACCTTCCAGCTCTTGGAAGAGTGGACTGATCGCTATCAGTACATCATTGATCTGGGGCGTCAGGCCCCAGCGTTTCCGAGCGAATGGCAAACCGAGCAGTTCCGCCTTAAAGGCTGCCAATCGCAGGTCTGGATCGTGACCGAGCTGAAGGAAGGACGTTTACAGATCCATGCCACCAGCGACTCGGCAATTGTCGCGGGTCTTATCGCGATGCTGGTCAAAGTCTATTCCAATCGCCGACCGGCCGACATCATTGCCACACCGCCTGAGTTCATTCGCAAAATCCAGCTGGAAGATCATCTCTCGCCAACCCGCAGTAATGGCCTGTCGGCCATGGTGCAGCAGATTCGGCAGATGGCGGTCGAGGCGCTCGCGGGAGTGCATCGGCAGGTGCCGGAAAAATGACTGGACGTGGTGTTCTCGATTATCTTTAGTTCCGTCATACCGGGTCTTAGCCCGGGATGACGGCGTCGGGGCTAAGGGTTAAGGCGTCGCGCGATCCCTCCCGTCAGCTCGTATAACACCGCCAGGCTCAATCCTGCAGGCGATCCCAGATCCGCCCGAATTCCTGATGATGCTCGGCGAACAACGTAATCAACGCGGGATCAAAATGCGCACGCGGATCGATGCGCTCATCGCCGTGGATGATGATGTGCGCAGTCTTCGCGTGACTGAAGGCGGGCTTGTAGGGGCGCTCCGAACGTAGCGCATCGTAAATATCGGCGACTTGAACGATGCGCGCTGAGAGCGGAATCGCGAGCCCCTGGGTGCCGTGCGGGTAGCCGGTGCCGTCCCATTTTTCGTGATGGAAGAGGGCGATTTCGGCCCCCATCTTGAGCCGTGGGGAGTCCACCAGGATGCGATGACCATATACGGTGTGGCGATTCATTTCGGCGCGCTCTTCCGCGTCAAGCGCACCCTTCTTTTTGAGCACCGCCGAATCCACACTCATCTTGCCGACATCGTGGAGCTGCGCGCTGTAGCGGATCTCGTCGCACCATGCGGTGGGTTGCCCGAGTTGGGTGGCGATAAAGTAGCTGTACTCGTTCACTCTCACGATGTGATTGCCGGTTTCCTCATCGTGAATCTCCGAGGCCCGCGCCAGCAGCTGAATCGACAGCTGAAACGCGTCTTCGGTTTCGAGCTGCAAGGCGGCGATCTGCGCCTGATGTTCGTTGAGCTGGCGATTCCGGTCGCGCAGCTTGCTGTTCTTGGCTTTGATTTCGTCGAGCATCGCTGCGCGTTCGATTGAATGCCCGATGACCCGCGAAATCGGTGCGACGAGATCGACCACCCCCGGCGCAAAGGGGCCGGGCTGCGCCCGTTTGCCGCTACGACAGTTAATTAACTGCGCCACACCCAGCACTTCATCTTGGTAATTTTTAAGCGGGAAACAGAACATTGAGTGGGTTTTGTACCCCTTATGCTCGCGTTCCGGATTGAATTTAAAGGAGGCTGAACGCGGCATCTTATAGACGTCTTCGATGAGTACGGTCTTACCCGTGTGCGCCACATGGCCGGCGATGGTGCCCGGCCCGATCGGCACCACGAACTCGTCGCGCCG
>JANOVQ010000162.1:0-5856 GCA_031417495.1 Pseudomonadota bacterium
TGCACGCCACGCGATTCAGTCACCCCGTAGAGCTTGTCCTTTTCCAGAATGTAGCCGCTGATATGGGGCCCCATTTCAGCGGTTTGCGCGATGTGATGCCCGGTGAATAAATGCAGCGTGAGATCACGACCGAAACTTGCATGCCACCAGATTACCGGCGAGTTGTCGCGCTCCGGACGCGGGCCCCAGCTGCGATCGCCGGTATCGACACAATTCACGGTGTAACGCTTGCCGCGCACCACCAGCTCGCCCGTGATGTGATAAGTCAATTCGTAGTGTCCAGACCAAGCGCTATCCCAGGCGGAGGAGCCATTGCGTTTTGCGGCAGTCGGATCCATGGCTGGGTCATTGACGTCATAGGGCTCATGCAGACCGACGTAGTCGAGGCTGAAACGCGTGTCGTCGATACCCTCATAGCTGACACGATAGCGTCTGGGTGCTTCAGTCGCCTGGATGCTCAGGCCATTGGGCAGGGTGAAATCGAGCAAGGACTTCGGGCAGGGCAAATGCTGTTGATTATCGATGTAGAGCTGTTCTTCCCAGAGATCGCTGATGCGGTCCATCATGGTGATGTCGCAGGCACAGACACCCAGCATCGGCCGGGTCAGCACGTAGATGATGCCGTTGATATTCGCCTCTGGAACGCTGAACGGCAGCGCCAACGTTTCAACCCATTGCCAGTGAGAATCTGGCTTAAAATGAAATTCGCTATCTTCGGGCTTGATCACGGCCTGCTCCTTTGCAGTGACGAAACGTTAATGAGACCGCACACTAGTTTGCCGGTCACCTACTGAATGTGCGGGCTGATATTTACCGGAATACCTGATTACCGCGGCCCCAGTTGTGCGGCATCGAGATAAAGCGGGGCTTGCGAGAACTGCCGCACAAGGCATTCCAGCAGATGCCCGTTCGGATTGGAATGTTTTGCCAGGTTGGTGCCGGTGCCACTGAACGGCTAACGTCGGACTGCGGTACCGAATATTCTGGTGGCAGCGACGAGCTGGTCGGCGGGAATAGGGGTTCTCCGGCTAGAGGATTCGGGCCTAAAGTTTATCGTAGCGGACCGCAAGCGCAGCGCGGAGGTCACGAATCACCTGCAAAGCGCCTTGTCCTCCCTGCTATTTTTTGCGGAATCAGCACCGCCAACAGCGAGGCGTCCGTCCCGGGCTTCAGCTGGAGGTAGATCTACGCATTGCGGGCGGTCTCAGTGCCATTCGGGTGAGATCTTGCTTCTTGCCTGCGACCTAGGCAGAGTTTTGAAGAAAGACCAAAGGTAAGCGCTGAGCCGCGTTCACGCAATTAATTTCGCTTCCCGTCTATTTGGACGAAAACGCGAAGGTTTCTAAAGTCGAATTTTTCAAAATCTTCACTGGGTGATCGCGCCGGATCGTCAGTCGATTCCGATGCATGTCCGTCCTGTGAACGGAGGCAACTTTATGATGACAGTCGCGCAGCTCGGTCAGGTGTACGTCAAAAGCACGCGCTTCCTGCATCCGGATACCGTGGTAGTCGACAAATCAGGGATACGCCACGACCGCGAGTTTGCCCTGGTCGAAGACAGTGGCAAGTTCGTCTCCTCGGACAGCCACGGCAGCTTTATCCCGCTTCAGTTCACTTTCGATGCCAGTGCGGAGACCCTGCGTCTGGAGCTGCCGGGCGGGCGCACTGTCGTCGGGCCGGCGCACGGTGCTGGCCGCTCGTGGGTGATTAATCATGCCGGCCTTCGCGATATCAAGTTGGTCATGGTCGAAGGGCCGTGGAGCGAGACCCTGTCGGCCTACGCTGGACGTCCCATCCATCTGGCGCGTTGTGCTGCGGCGAGCGGCGCTATCGATGTGTTCCCCATTACCTTGCTCACCACCGGCTCACTGCGCCGGCTGGCACGGGAAGTCGGCGCGCCGGTTGATGCAGCGCGTTTTCGCGCCGGCATCGTTCTCGACAACAGCATCGAGCACGAAGAAGACGCCTGGAGTGGCCGGCAGCTACGCTTGGGCACCGTAACGCTCAAAGTACGCACCGCAGTGCCGCGTTGCGGAATAACCGGCTTCAATCCGTCTAGCGGTATGCGCGATCAGGAAGTAATGAAGGGCCTGATCCGCTATCGGGACAAAGCCTCGTTGCCGGATGGCATGCTGCCTGGTTTTGCGACGCCAGGCTTCGCCACCTATGCCGAAGTGATCGAGCCCGGCATCGTGCGCCTCGGCGACGTGGTGGAAGTGAATTAATGGAGGGACAGTTTACTGATTACGAGTTCGTAATCAGTAAACTGTCCCTCCATTAATTGTCCCCCCGACTAACCCGCCGCGCAGCGCACTGCCAGCGCCACATAAGGCGGCACCACGCTCGCCCACGCCGCAAACCGTGGGTCAGGCGCGCGACCGGTCTCATACAAATGAACGCCGAGCGCGATGATGGCCGCCACTTTGGAGACTTCGAGCGCCTCGTAGCGATGAAGATCCACTACCGTGCGGCCGGTCAGGCGCTGCCATTCGTCGATAATGCGGCTGCGCGACCACCAGCCCGGCAGCTCATAGCCGGCAGCGCCTAACGCCGCCTCGCCCTGATCATAGAACTGCATGATGTAGCCGAGATCGAGCAGCGGATCGCTGATGCCGGCCATCTCCCAATCGAGCAGCGCCAGCAGTCGGCCGTCACGGCTCCACAGGGTGTTGCCGTGCTTGGGATCGCCGTGAATAGGGCAAGGCGCTCCCGACGGGCGGGGTGGATGCGCAATGAGATCTTCCAACACCACGAAGAGATCCGGCGGCGCCTCGGCACCGCGCGCGACGTCCAGCCAATGTTGTGCTTCCTCGACCACACTGCGCGGGCGGGCGGGCATCGCACTGATAGGTAGATTATGGACTGCGGCGATCGCACCGATCCATTGCGCGCACATCGCATCGGGAATGGTTGGCGGGGCAGCTTTCAGCCACTCCGGCGTTATGTATTCAAAGGCCTCGCCGTCCAGGCATTCCATGATGAAAAATTCATCGCCGATCACCTGTGCATCAGTACAAAGTTCGTAGACCTCGGGCACCGGCGGACCCGCCGGGTGCCTGCCCATCGCCGCCAACACTGCGTGTTGAGCTGCCATGTGATAGGGCGGCAACAGCCCTTCTTTGGACGGCGGCATACGCAGGATGCGCTTAATGCCTTCGAGCTTGTAAGTCTCGTTGGAATGACCGGTGGAGAGCGCGGTGATCGAGGTCAACGCGCTTCCGCAACCGAGATAATCGCGCAGGCCCCTCAGCATGCGCGCCAGATCGCGGGACATCGCGCTTAACCCCGCGTGCGCTTGGAAGACAGTTCCATCTCCGGCCAATCGCCGAGCACGATCGGTTCAAATAAACCGTAGCCTGTGGCGTCGCCGTCACGCACCTTGACGATGGTGTCGCGGACCGCGCTCGCCAGGCGCTTGCGGATCGCGGGCGCGGTCATGTCGTCGATGCGTTCGCCGTCGAGGTTGAGTTCGCCGCGCCAGTTGCCATGCTTCTTGCCATCGAAGCCGAGATAGAGTGCGGTGCTGAGATAGAAACCCGATTCACCCATCACTTCAATTTCGACCTTGTGAGTATCGCCGTTCAGCATGTCGATGTAGAGATGGCCGCCGAGTAGGCGTCGCGTGTCATCGTCATAACGCAACATTGGACGGACGCGCGCGATGCGCTCCTGGCGGCCGTCGGCATGGTTGCGATAGCCCGAAAAATAGAACACTTCTTCGCCGCGGATCTGCAGGTAGAAATGATATTCGTAGCGTGTACCATCGGATTTCTCGAGGAGCAGCGGCGACCAGTTGAGCAGAAACTTGGAGTCCTCGAATTTGCGCTCGCCAAAATCACGTGCCGGTCGCAGGTCGCTCGGCGGCGCGCCCACGTCGAGGCGCACCCCCCAGGAATGATCGCGGTAGGAGAACCAATCTTCTGACTTGATCTCTTCCCGTTTCCCTTCGATTTCGACCCAACCGCTCGGGATACCCGCCTGGTGGTAGCGCACCACGTTGGACACGATGCGGAAGCCGCGCTCGTCGCGTTGGATATGTCGGTCCTCGAAGAAGCAGGGATGGCTGGCCTCGAAGGTCACCTCGAAACGCAGCGGGAGGATGTCGTTCTTGGCGAGCGTCCAGCGGATTTTCTTCTGCGGTTCGAGCACTTCATATTTGATCGGACCGACTTGGGTGCCGAGCGGATCGTGCGCGAGTTCCCGGCTCGCGCGCACCGTCCACTGTTCCTTGCCGCGCGAAATGCCCGCAAATGCGTCGATCACGTCGCGGTTCTGATAACGACCGAGACCGCAGTCGATCTGCAGGCTGCCGTCCTTGCGCGAACTCGGCGTCCACAGCTTTTCGGTCCACGCCAAATCGGATTCGGCGACGGTCGCGAAGGTATCCGCGATCTGGTGATTAAGTTGCTCGTCGGCGTCGAGCAGTTTGCCTATGCCTTGCATGGGGTTCCCCTTTCGCGGGTCGGTGACGGATAGTGATTTCAGTGGGAGGGCGCGAATATCGAATGCCATACGACATGCGTCCAGGTCTCGATGAAGGCCTGGCGCGCGCTCGCGTCGAGCGCTTTGCCGTATCGCACGTAGGTGTGGTTGACCGACCAGGATAAAACCTCGGCCAACATTGATGGCAGCGGGCGATACGCGCGGCCGCTGTCGGCGATGCGGGTGACCGCTTGACGACTTTCGGCCACGAAGCGTTCGAGCATACGTTTGTGCAGGGTAGCGACCTGCACGTCGTAGGGCGCGGTCTCGGCAGCGGCGGCCAGGATGGCCTGATGTTTCAGGTAGACCTCGAAGAAGCGCGTCATGGCGGCACGCAGGTCCTCGTAATTGGCGTCTTCGGCGTGCACGAACCACAGGCCGCCGGCGCCCACCACTTCGTCTTCGACTCTCGCGATGAGCCGCGCGATCAGTTCGCCCTTGTCGCGGAAGTGCAGATAGAAAGTTGCGCGCGCGATGCCGGCCTCGCGGGCCAGGGCGTTGATCGAAAGGGCGGTGATGGTGAAGCCGCGCGCCAGCAGACGCTCAAGCGCCTGCTGCAGACGCTCGTCCATGCCGAAGGCGGTATCGGCATCGTTACTGTTGCGCGCATGGCGGGTCACGCTGGCCATGGTCTATCCTCAGTCTAGTAGCCGCGCGGGCGCGCGAGTCGCGAAGATTAAGACCGGGCGCAAGGTCTAGTCAATGTGTCTAGACAGCCTGTCCAGAGGCGAATTATAGTCGCGAGACATTGAAACCCACCCATAGCACAGGGGAGCAAGTATGTCCGTCATAGAAAGCGATGCACTCGGCCGCGCGCAGGAATTCCAGCATGGCAGCAAGGGACCGGTTACAGCGTCCCGCCATCGACGCAATGCCATCGTCTATGCACTGCTCTGCGCCGCTGCGCTGACCCCGACCTGGCTGGGCGCGAGCGCCGCCTGGCAGGCGACGGGCTTGGGTCTTTTTCTGCCGGGAGGTGGCTTTTTCGCGCTGGGAGGCGGCTGGGTGCTGATGGTGCCGGTGATCCTGGCGTTGTTCTGGCTGTCCTGCATTGTCTGGTTTTGGAACGGGATGGTGATCGCGCCGCTTACGGTGTGGCTCGGGTCGGCCCTACTGGCAGGTTCGTTGGTGGGTACGGCAATCTGGCCGCCGGCACTCGCGCTCGCGCCGATGGCCGCGGCCGGCATCCTTTTTTGGTTTCAGCACCAGACCGCGCAGCGCCACGCCGCCGACCGCGTCCGCTTTGCGCAGCGTCAGCAGTTCTTCGAAGGCTCGCGTGTTGAAGTGAACGAGCGCGTGCAGTGCGAGCCTGCGGTGGGCACGCGCGAACTCACGACTGATCAATTGGCGGCCGCGCGCTATGCGCTCGATCGC
>JANOVQ010000163.1:0-4965 GCA_031417495.1 Pseudomonadota bacterium
TCGCGCTCGCCCTGCAGCACGTGCACCGTCACTGCGGTCTGATGATCCTCGGCTGTCGAAAACACCTGGTTGGCCTTGGTCGGGATGGTGGTGTTCTTCTCGATCAGCTTGGTCATGACGCCACCCAGGGTTTCGATACCCAAGGAAAGCGGCGTGACATCCAAGAGCAGCACGTCTTTCACATCGCCACCGAGCACCCCAGCCTGGATCGTCGCGCCCACCGCCACTGCTTCATCTGGATTCACATCCTTGCGTGGCTCGCGCCCGAAGATATCTTTCACCACTTCCTGGACTTTTGGCATGCGGGTCTGGCCGCCCACCAGGATCACGTCGTTAATATCTGACGCTTTCAGTCCCGCATCCTTCAAGGCCACACGGCAGGGCTCGATGGTGCGTTTCACGAGTTCCTCGACCAGTGATTCCAATTTGCTGCGGGTGATCTTGATATTCAGATGCTTCGGTCCCGTCGCGTCGGCGGTGATGTACGGCAAATTGACATCTGTTTGCTGGCTCGATGACAGTTCGATCTTCGCCTTCTCGGCCGCTTCTTTCAGCCGTTGCAGCGCCAGCGGATCGTTGTGCAGATCAATGCCCTGCTCTTTCTTGAATTCCCCGGCGAGGAATTCTATGAGCCGCAGGTCGAAGTCTTCGCCGCCGAGAAAGGTATCTCCATTAGTCGAGAGCACTTCAAATTGGTGTTCACCATCGACTTCAGCGATTTCGATGATCGAAATATCGAAGGTCCCGCCGCCGAGATCGTAAACCGCGATTTTGGCGTCGCCTTCGCGCTTGTCCATGCCGAAGGCGAGTGCCGCGGCTGTCGGCTCATTGATGATGCGTTTGACTTCAAGTCCGGCGATGCGGCCGGCGTCCTTGGTCGCCTGACGCTGCGAATCGTTAAAGTAGGCGGGCACGGTGATCACCGCTTCCTTGACCTCCTCACCCAGATAATCTTCTGCCGTCTTCTTCATTTTCATGAGGACTCTAGCCGAGATTTCCGGCGGGGCGATTTTCTTGCCGCGGATTTCGACCCAGGCGTCGCCGTTGTCCGCGGCCACGATCTTGTAGGGCACCATGCCCATATCGCGTTGCACTACGTCGTCTTTGAACTTGCGTCCGATCAGGCGCTTGACGGCGAACAGCGTGTTCTGCGGATTGGTGACCGCCTGGCGCTTGGCCGATTGTCCCACCAGCACCTCGTCGTCACTGCCGAAGGCCACCACCGACGGCGTCGTGCGGGTGCCTTCACTGTTCTCAATGACCTTCGCCTTGCCGCCTTCGAGGACCGCGACGCAGGAGTTGGTTGTGCCGAGGTCAATGCCAATAATCCGTGCCATGATTTAGCCTTTCTTAAACCAGTGTCGGACGGTCGCGCTGCGCCGCCGGCTTGCGTGAATGATGAATCCTTAGGTGGGGGCGATTGGGCATTTCTCAAGTCCCCTCGGGGGCTTTAGCGACAATCACCATCGCGGGTCGAATGAGGCGCTCGTGCAGACAATAGCCCTGCTGTAACACGCGCAGCACAGTCCCTGGTTCAACCGTAGTACTGACTTCCATCATCATCGCCTGATGTTGGGCCGGATCGAAGCGCGCGCCCTCCGGATTCACCGCGGTGACCCCCAGTTTGTCCAAGGCGCCCTGGAACATCTGCTGGGTCAGGGCCATTCCTTCTTGCAGCGTTTTGATATCGCTCGCGGACTTGGCGGCCTCAAGCCCCAGATCCAGGCTGTCCTTCACGGGGACCAGGGCTTCCACCAGCCGCTCAATCCCATATTTATGGGCCGCTTCGACATCGCGCTGGGCGCGCTTGCGCGCATTGTCCATTTCCGCCCGCGCGCGCAGGGCGTCGTCGCGGTTGCGCTCAATTTCCTGGCGCATCGCCTCCAGCGCCTCGCGGAGCTGCGGTAACTCTTGTGCGGGGGTCACGGCAGCCGTGTCCGCGGGGTCATGGTCAGGGTTTTCTCCGTTGGCCGGAGAGACTTCGTCGTTCACAGGGCACCTTTTGGATATGAATGAATAAAGAAAGACGACCTAGTCGTCCGCTGCGGGCGCACCGCCACCAGTGCCGAGCGCGTTAGCGGGGACAGCAGTCAGGTGGGGTCTTAGGGGGGAGAATTCAAGGCCGAGGTCAGCATCTTGGCCGTCAGGTCGACAATCGGGATCACGCGCTCATAGGACATCCGCGTCGGCCCGATGACACCGAGCACGCCCAGCACCTCGCCATCTTCGCCGTAGGTTGAGGTCACAATGCTGTAATCATCAAAGGCCTCGTAGCCAGCTTCTTCGCCGATAAATATCTGCACGCCGCTGGCACCAAGCGCCTGGTCGAGAAGATGCAGGATGTCGCGTTTGTGATTGAAGGCGTCAAATAGATTGCGCAGTTTGTCGAGTCCGGACAGTTCATTGATATCCATCAAGTTCGTTTGTCCGGCGAGCACGTAGTCCTGCCCGGGCTCTTCGTCCACGAACACCTGTTGCGCCACATCAATCACAGTGGTCATCAGGCGATTCATTTCATCGCGGGTCGCGTTCATCTCCGCTAAAAGATCCCGTTTGACCTGACGAATGTCCTTGCCGGCGAACGCCGAATTGAGGTAGTTGGCCGCTTCGATCAATTCGGATGAGGAATAACGCCGCGCGGTCTTGATGATTCGGTTCTGAACCTCGCGGTTGTTGATGACGATGATGACCAGCACCCGGTTGTCATTCAGCGGCAGGAACTCCACCTGCCGCAGTGCCTTACTCTCGGTTTTCGGCAACATTACCAGCCCGGCAAATTTGGTAATGTCCGACAGCAGGCTGGAGGTTTTCTCGAGCAGTCGCCGGACATCCGTCTCATGGCGCACACCGTCGACCAGCAACTGCAACTCGGCAGCCGGCAGCGGCCGGTAGGTCAGCATGCAATCGACAAACAAACGATAGCCGCGCACCGTTGGAATTCGACCGGCTGAGGTGTGCGGCGCCCGAATCAGCCCGACATCCTCAAGATCTGCCATGACATTGCGAATGGTCGCCGGGCTCAACTCCAGCCGAGTATCGCGCGCCAAGGTTCGCGATCCGACCGGCTGGCCATCCGCGATGTAACGCTCAACCAGCGTCTTAAACAGATATTGCGCGCGCTCGTTGAGTTCAATACCGTGCGAGGGATGTTCAGCCATGCGCCCTGACAAGGAGTAGAGGAGTTGCCACGAATCTAGCACCGCCAATTTGCGGTTGCAAAATCGGCCAGCGCGCGGGTTGGGGGGATTGGCAGAAAATCGCAGTAGGCCTTGTGTTTCTGGTGGCGGGTAGGTAACGCTACCCGAGGTTCAGTCGAGAAGATAGCGCCGTCTCGGCGTGTTTACGCAGACCGCGGCCAGCGCACCGACAAGACTAGGATATTCACTTGTTTAAACACATTGGCATAGTCACCAAGGGCGAAGACAGCACAGTCCTGCAGGCAGTCGATGCCGTGCTGCAGGTGCTGCGCCAGCACCGCGGGGACTATTTGGTCGAAGGCTTGAGTGCTGAAATCTGCGCGGCCCGCGAGATCGTGCGGGCTGAAGGCGCGGCAGTGGTGGCGGGTCGCGATTTAATCATTGCGGTAGGGGGCGATGGCACCTTGTTGCGCGCGGCCCAACTGGCCTTTCCGCACAATGTGCCGCTGCTCGGGATAAATCTCGGACGTCTCGGCTTTCTCGCCGACCTCGCCTTGCCGCAAGTCGCGACTGGCCTGTCCGCCATTCTCACGGGTGCCTACGCCACCGAGGAGCGGTTTGTGTTGCGCTGTGAGATTCTGCGTGCTGGTCAAATCATTGCGACGGGCCACGCGTTGAATGATGTCGTCATCCAGCGCTGGAATACCACCCGACTGATCACCTTGCACACTTATGTCGATGGCTGTTTTGTCCATTCGCAGCGCGCCGATGGAATGATTGTCGCGACACCAACCGGTTCCACCGCCTACGCGCTTTCCGGCGGCGGGCCGATTTTGTCGCCCGCCCTGCCGGCAGTCGTGCTGGTGCCGGTGTGCCCACATACCCTCACGAATCGCCCCATCGTGCTCGCCAATACCTCGTTAGTCGACATCGAAATCGCCAGCGATCATCCCGCTGAAGACCAGTCCCGCGTGACCTGCGATGGCAATGCCCTGCCCAGCGTAAGTGCCGGAGATCGGATCCAGATCAGGCGTCATGACCAAGTGGTACGCCTGATCCATCCGGCCGATCACGACCACTTCGCGATCCTGCGTGCGAAGCTGCAATGGGGCCAGAGTCCGTGCTGAAATCGCTCACCATTCAGGATCTCGCCGTGGTGCGCCACCTCGATCTGGAGTTCCACGATGGACTCACCGTCATCACCGGCGAAACGGGCGCCGGGAAATCCATTGTGGTCGATGCGCTCGGGCTGCTGCTCGGGGATCGCGCCGATTCCGCGCTGGTCCGCGCGGACGCCGAGCGGGCCGTGTTGAGCGCACTGTTCGATATCAGCGAGCGCCCCACCGTGGTGGCCCTGCTCGCCACCCATGAACTCAATGGGACGCAGGAATGCCTGCTGCGGCGGGTGATCGGGCATGACGGGCGCTCGCGCGCGTTCTGCAACGAAACTCCCATCACCTTGCAGGTCCTGCGCGAAATTGGCAGCCAGCTGGTCGATATTCATGGTCAACATGAACACCACTCCTTGCTCCAGCGCTCGGTGCAGCGCGGCCTGATCGATGAGTTCGGCAAGCTCGGCGTACACACCGCCAAAGTCGCAGCGGCGTACACCGAATGGCATGCCGCCGAGCATGAATTGCGCGCGTTGCGTGGCGCAGACGAAGCGGGCAATCGCGCGGATTATTTGCGTTTTCAATTAGAGGAACTGGGTGGCGCACAGTTGGACACTCGCGAGCTACTGCAGTTGGAAGCTGAGCATCGGCGCGCAGCGCATGCGCAACGCCTGCACGAAGGAAGCGCAGAAGCCGCCTCGCGGTTGTTTCATGGC
>JANOVQ010000164.1:0-4940 GCA_031417495.1 Pseudomonadota bacterium
GGCATCGACGCCGCGCGCGCGCAGGGTTTCGTCCGACTCAAGATCAATACCGTCATTCTCAAACATCGCAATCACGACGAAGTTGTCCCGTTAGTGCAATTCGCGGCGGCGCGCGGCATGGATCTCTCTTTCATCGAAGAAATGCCGCTCGGCGTGATCGCCGATCATGATCGCGCCGAAGCCTATTATTCGAGTGATGAGATCAAACGCGATCTTGAGCAGGTGTTCACGTTGATCCCAACTGCTGAACAGACTGGCGGACCCTCGCGCTACTATCGACTGGTGGAAACTGACACCCGTGTCGGCTTCATTTCGCCACACAGCCATAATTTCTGCGAAGCCTGCAATCGCGTGCGGGTCACCGCTGAAGGACGGTTACTCCTCTGTCTCGGCCAGGAGCATTCCGTCGACCTACGCGCAGTGTTGCGTCGTCAACCGGGTGATCTTGATGCGTTGAAAGTGCTTATCCGCCAAGCCATGGACATCAAACCACGTGGACATGATTTTCAGCTGACCGCGCAACCAATGATTTTCCGCCATATGAACGCGACAGGTGGTTGAAGCGCCAACCCGCGCCAACATCACCGGATTGATCCTCGCGGGTGGACAGGGTGCGCGCATGGGGGGACGCGACAAAGGATTACTTGATTTCGATGGCCGTCCCTTGATTGCGCACGTGGTCGCGCGGCTCGCGCCACAGGTTGACTCGCTACTCATCAGCGCCAACCGCAATCCCGAATGTTACGCAGAGTTCGCCGCCACCGTGCCGGATGCACTCCCTAACTATCCGGGCCCCCTCGCCGGCATCCTAAGCGGGCTCCGCACGGCCACTACGCCATGGCTCACCGTGGTGCCCTGTGACAGCCCCTTTGTGCCGCGCGATCTGGTCGCGCGCCTTGCCGCGCATCTATCCTCTACCAGCGCAATCGCGGTCGCCCACGCAGCGGGTGAACTGCAGCCCGTGTTTGCCTTGATTCCGACCGCCCTACACGATTCCCTCGCCGAATTTCTGCGCGACGGACAGCGCAAGATCACGCGCTGGTTCGCCCAACACACCATGGTCGCGGTAGAGTTCGAGGAAGCGGCGGATTTCATGAACATCAACACCGAACATGAGCGGGAACTTGCGCTAACGCGCCTGCGTTATGCTTGAAGCAAGCCTACCGGTCCTCGGTTTCGCCGGTTTCAGCGGCGCCGGCAAAACCACCTTGCTGCGCGCGCTTATCGCACGCCTAAAGGCGCGTGGCTTGCGCATTGGCGTGATCAAGCACACCCATCATGAATTCGATATTGATCACCCGGGCAAGGACAGCTATGAGCTGCGCCATGCGGGCGCGGCGCGGATTGCAGTCGGTTCTTCACGGCGCTGGGCGCTTATCGTCGAACGCCCGTTAGCCGGCGATCCCACCTTGGCTGAGATGCTGGCCTTGATGGCGGGTGATAATCTCGACCTGGTGGTGGTGGAAGGTTTTCGCCACGAGCGCTTTCCGAAAATTGAAGTGCATCGACCGACCCTCGGTCGCGCCTTGTTGGCGCCCGAGGACGACTCTATCATCGCCATCGCCAGCGACGACCCGATGCTTGAGACGCAGGGCTTGCCGCACCTGGATCTGAATCACATGGCAGCCATCGAGGCCTTTGTCGTGGCCTTCGTGGCCCACTCGCGTGCTGGTTGAGGAACCTCCAATGACTACTCCCCTGCTCAACACTCAGGCCAGTTGTGAAGACGATTTCGATCCCAATTCCCTCACTTGCGTGGAAGCACAACAGCAAATTCTCGCGCATGTCCACCCGCTGCAAGACTTAGAGCAGGTGAATATTCGCGCGGCCCTCGGCAGAGTTTTGGGGCAGCCGATCCGCTCGCGCTTGAATGTGCCGGGGCACCGCAACTCGGCGATGGATGGTTACGCGATCAACGCCGCCGACATTCCTGCCGATGGGATCCGCGCCCTGAAAATTATCGGTAGCGTGTTTGCGGGCAGACCCTACGCCGGCACGCTGCCGCTCGGCTGCGCGGTGCGCATCATGACCGGTGGCGTGGTGCCTGAGGGAGCGGATGCCATCGTGGCGCAGGAACAAGTTGAAGCGCACGGTGATGAGCTTCGACTCGACGGCCGCCACCGGCGTGGACAGCACGTGCGCGCGGCCGGCGAAGATATCGCCGTCGGCGAGACCGTGCTGTGCGCTGGGCATCTCATTACCCCAGCAGAACTCGGCTTGCTGGCTTCTCTTGGACTCGCCGAAGTGACGGTGATTCGACGGCCGCGGGTGGCGTTTTTTTCGACGGGCGACGAGCTCCGCTCGCTCGGCGAGGCCCTGGCGCCGGGCGAAGTCTTTGACAGCAATCGCTATACGCTCTACGGCATGCTCACGCGACTTGGCGTGGAAATTCTGGATCTCGGCGTGGTGGCTGATGATCCCACCGCGCTGGCGCAGGCTTTTGCACACGCAAGTCACGTGGCCGACGTGGTGATCACCTCCGGTGGAGTGTCGGTGGGCGAGGCGGATTACACCAAAGAAATTCTGACTCGGCTCGGCACCGTGCGCTTTTGGAAAGTAGCGATGAAACCCGGTCGACCGCTCGCCTTTGGCGATTTGGGGTCTGCTTTATTCTTCGGCTTACCCGGCAATCCGGTGTCCGTGATGGTCACGTTCTACGAGTTCGTGCAACCGGCGCTATACCAGCTCATGGGCGCCCGGCCGCGCGTTAAGCTCTCGCTCAAAGCCCGCACGACTGAAGTGCTTAAGAAGCGTCCGGGTCGCGTGGAATTTCAGCGCGCTCTCCTCGTTTGTAGCGACGATGGCGACTACCGCGTCACGCCGACCGGCGATCAAGGCAGCGGAATCTTAAGTTCAATGGTGAACGCCAACTGCTTCATTGTTCTCGGCATGGACACTGGCAAAGTTGAAGCTGGCACCATGGTGGAGGTCGAACCTTTCTTCGGCATCGTTTAGAGTCGCTGCGCAACTCGTGGGTAATTTCAATTTAAGTTCACAGGAGTCTACGGATGAAACTGCAAGGCCTGCGGGTGCTGGACCTGTCGTTGTTTCTGCCAGGTCCGGCCTTGACCCAGATGATGGCCGATCACGGCGCCGAAGTGATCAAGCTGGAACCGATTGGCGACGGTGAGCCCAATCGGGAAATCGGTCCCAAGCGCGATGGCGTAACGGTGTATTACGCCAATACCCATCGCAATAAGAAAAGTCTTCAGCTCAATCTCAAAACCGAACAAGGCCGCGAAGCGGCGTTGCAGCTGGCCGCCACCTGCGATGTGATGATCGAAGCCTTTCGCCCAGGTGTCGCCGCCCGCTTAGGCGTGGGTTACGAAGCGGTGCGCGCACGCAACCCAGGGATTGTGTATTGCTCGATGTCGGCCTGGGGACAGGACGGTCCTTATGCGCAAAAGCCTGCGCATGATCTCGCGACAGAGGCCATGGCCGGGATCCTCAGCATTAATCTTGGTCCCGACCGCCAACCGGCGATACCGGGCATCGCGGGTGCCGATATGTTGTCCTCCATGATGACCTTGAGTGCGCTGCTAATGGCGCTCCTGCGCCGCAAGGACACCGGCGAAGGCGACTACATCGATGTCGCCATGGCGGATAGTCTGATCGCAGCGCTGCCGAATAACCTCGGCACCGTGTTCGCCGAACACCGCCAACCCGATATCGAGCGCGAACGCGCGCTCGGCGGTTACGCGATGTATGAGATCTACGCCACCAGTGATAATCGGCATGTCGTACTCGGCGGCTCGGAGATGCACTTCGCCGAGGCCGTGCTTAATAAGTTAGGCCGGCCCGATCTCCTGAACCTCTGCCAGCCACCGCCCGGGCCGCACCAGAATCCGGTCAAAGATTTTCTGCGCGAGACTTTTCGCACCCGGACCCAGGCCGAGTGGGTGACAATCTTCGAAGGCGTCAATGCCGCCTTCGCGCCGGTCAAGAATTTGCGCGAAGCGGCAGATGATCCGCAGATCCGCCATCGCCAGATGATTGTGCAGGACTCTCGCGGCTGGGAGCACATCGGAATTCCGATGAAGTTCAAACATGAACCCGGCGAGCTCAAGTTCGAATTTGCGAGGCTCGGCCAACACACGGAAGAGATTCTGGCAGAGCTCGGTCATGGACCCGCGGCCATCGCCGCCTTAAAAGCCGCAGGAGTGTATTAAGTATGGCACGTATGCGTTTCGGCACCTTTCTGCCACCCCACCATTTGCCCACTAATTACAACCCCACCTATGCACTTCAACGTGATGTGGAGATTGTGCAGTTACTCGATAACAGCGGGTTCGATGAAGCGTGGTTCGGCGAGCACCATTCTGGCGGCGTCGAGATTATTTGTGACCCGATGCTGTTCATCGCACATGTCGCGGCGCAGACCAAAACCATTCGGCTTGGCACCGGGGTGGTGTCGTTGCCCTACCATAACCCGCTCTGGGTGGCTGATCGGCTCGCGCTCCTCGACCATCTCACGCGCGGCCGGGTGATGCTCGGCGTCGGCCCCGGGGCGCTTGCCACCGATGCCGCCATGCTCGGCATCCAACCACACGAACAACGCGATGCGCTCGATTTCGATACCGACGTGCTGATGCACCTGCTGACCAAGGACGAACCGCTAACTGTGGAGACCTCACGCTACAAGTTAGTCGATGCCCGTCTGCAGCTCGATTTCTATCAGGACCCGCACCCCGAAATCGCAGCGGCTGCGGTGGTCTCGCCGTCTGGCCCACGCATTGCGGGCAAGCACGGGATCGGCCTCATCTCCATCGGCGCGACCATGCAGGCGGGGGTCGATGTCCTCGCGATGCACTGGGACGTGGTTGAGCAACGCGCGCGTGAATTTGGCAAACAGGCGGATCGCAAAAACTGGCGGGTGGTCGGCCTCATGCATCTGGCCGATACCAAGGCGCAGGCGCTGCAAGACGTCCGCTACGGCATTC
>JANOVQ010000165.1:0-8713 GCA_031417495.1 Pseudomonadota bacterium
TACACCCTTACCGACGGCGTGATGCACCCGTTCGAGACGCCGCTTGCGGGCCTTGTGAACCTGAAGAAACCGCAGTTTGTGGGTAAGGCCGCGCTGGAATATCTGCGCGAGCGGCCGCAGCGCCAGCTGATCGGTTTTGAAGTGCATGAAGCGGCGGCCGCCGAAATTGCTGAGTGTCACCTCGTCATCGAGCAGCGCGCGATCCTCGGGCGCGTCACGAGCGTCGGCTACAGCCCGTTGCTCGACAAGACCGTAGGGCTTGCGGTGATCGATCGGCGCGGCGAGACCGCGCCCGCGCAGATTCAGATCAGGGTTTCAAGCGGCACGCTCGTCAATGCGCGCGTGGTCGCTACCCCGTTCTACGATCCGTCGAATGCGCGACAGAAAGAGGACGCGTCGTGAAGGCGAGCCCGTTGCTGGCGTGCTTTGCGACTCGGGCCTACGAGTTTGGACTTTGCGGTGATCTGACCGTCGCGCTGAAAGCGCTGCAGCCGCAGGCCGCGGAAACCTATCTCGCGGATCTCAGCGGTCTGCATAAATTTCTGATCGTCGGTGCCGGGGCGCCGGCCTGGCTCGGCACGCAGGGGTTCGCCGCGCCGGCGCTGTTTGCGCGCGCGCGCGCGACGGATGGGCGCTGGGTGGCGCGACTCGGCGCGGCACGTTATCTGTTGAGTGAAGGACCGTCGTCGGTCGGGCAGATCACAATCACGCCGGGCCGGCTGGCCGCAGACGTGCTGGTCCTCGCCCAGGACAGCGTGGAGGTCGCGCTGGGGGGACCCGGCGCGCTCGCCGTGCTCAGCGAATTCTGCGCGATCGATCTCGCCACCTACGCCGAAGATGTCTGGGTCCCGCTGCAGCTCGCGCAGCTCGACATCGCTCTGTATCGGCACGCGAATGCGTTTCATCTGATCTGCGCGCCGGCCGACGCGCAATCCTTGTTCTCGGTGCTGGCGGAGGCACTTCGCGCCGCGGGCGGCGTCGTGGTCGGCTTTGCAGATTACCAACAGATCATCAGGGGAGGCATGGCATGAATCTGAAACAGGCCCAGAAGTTTCTGAAGGACAACCAGGTCCGGTATGTGCTCGCGCAGTTTGTGGATATCCACGGCGTGGCCAAGACCAAATCGGTCCCGGTCGCGCATTTCCAGGACATTCTCACTGCGGGCGCGGGGTTTGCGGGCTTTGCCGTGTGGGGCATGGGCATGGCCCCGCACGACGCGGACTACATGGCGGTCGGTGATCTGAGCACCTTGTCGCTGGTGCCGTGGCAGCCCGGCTACGCGCGCATCGTGTGCGATGGCACCGTCAAGGGCAAACCATACCCATTCGACACCCGGCTCGTGTTGAAGCAGATGAGCGCCAGGGCCAAAGCCAAAGGCTGGACCGTGAATATCGGGATCGAACCCGAATTCATGCTGTTGCGGCGCGCAGCCGACGGCAGTATCGCGCCGGCGGATGAAACAGACGTGCTCGACAAACCCTGCTACGACTACAAAGGGCTTTCGCGTGGCCGCGAATTTCTTGAGCGCCTGGTAGCCTCGTTGCAGGCGGTTGGTTTCGACGTCTACCAGATCGATCACGAAGACGCGAACGGACAGTTCGAGATCAACTACACCTATTCCGATGCGTTAACCGCCGCCGATCGCTTCGTCTTTTTCCGGATGGCTGCCGGCGAGATCGCGCGCGACATGAACCTGGTCTGTTCATTCATGCCGAAGCCGTTCCGACATCGCGCCGGCAGCGGTATGCACATGCACCTGTCGCTGAGCGGAGAGGGCAAGCCCAACCTCTTTCATGACGACAAGGACAAGCACGGCATGGGCTTGTCGAAGACCGGGTACCATTTTCTGGGCGGCCTGCTCAAGCATGCGCGAGGCCTGTGCGCGTTGCTCGCGCCGTCGGTGAATTCGTATAAACGCCTGGTGGTGGGTGAATCACTGTCGGGGGCCACCTGGGCGCCCGCCTACATCACGTTCGGCGACAACAATCGGACATCGATGGTGCGCATCCCCTACGGGCGTCTCGAATGCCGGTTGCCGGATCCGAGCTGCAATCCTTACCTCGCGGCCGCGGCCGTCATTGCCGCAGGCATGGACGGCATCGCCAGCAAGATCGATCCGGGTGCACCCCAGAACGAAAATCTCTACGAACTCTCGCGCGCGGAACTCGCCAGACGCGGCATCGGGTTGCTGCCGCAGAATCTCGGCGAGGCGCTGGATGCACTGGAAGCGGACAAGTTCTTCGCCGACCAGCTCGGTACGGAACTCATGGCCGAGTTCCTGAAAGTCAAACGCAGGGAGTGGATCGAGTATTCACGACACGTTTCCGACTGGGAAGTCAGTCGGTATCTGGAGTTCTATTGAAACGCCGCGCCGTCAGCGGGTGCTCGCGAGCCGCATGCGCAGCAGGATGCCTGCCAGGCGTCCTGCGCGCGGGGGCTGGACGCGACGTTGCTGGCGCCCGCCCAAGCCACTACAGGTAAACATCATGTGTGGAATCGTCGGACTGTATCTCAAAAACCCCGCACTCAATCGTGAACTCGGCGCGCTCTTCGAGCCGATGCTGCTCGACATGACGCAACGCGGGCCGGACAGCACGGGTTTTGCGCTCTATCGCGATCCGGTCGGCGCCGAGCGGGTGAAAGTCGTGCTGCAGAACCCGTCGCTGGAATTCAGCTGGCCGGCGGTGGTCGCCGAGTTGACTGCGCATTTCGGCACGGATGTAGATTTTCGGGTTACCCACACCCATTGCCTCATTGTGCTACGCGCCACCGAAGCGACGGTGCGCAGCTACCTGCTGCGTGACGGCGCGCCGTACACCGTGGTCAGCATCGGACATCACATCGAAATCTACAAAGAGGTTGGGCTGCCGAGCGAAGTCGCGTCCTTTTTCAAGCTGCGCGAGGCCGCAGGCAGTCACGCTATCGGGCACACGCGCATGGCGACCGAAAGCGCGGTCACTACTGCGGGATCACACCCCTTCTCGAGCGGCAGCGATCTCTGCCTCGTGCATAACGGATCGCTTTCCAACCACAACCGGCTGCGCCGCAAGCTCGCCAAGGATGGCGCGATTTTCCGCACCGAAAATGATTCTGAAGTTGCGGCCCAGTATCTCGATGTCCAGATGCGGCACGGACTGAGCCTCGAAGAGGCGCTCTACGCGGCGTTACGGGATCTCGACGGCTTTTTCACCTTCACGATCGGGACTAGTGATGGCTTTGCGGTGCTGCGCGATCCGATCGCTTGCAAGCCGGCCGTGATGGCCGAAACCGCGGACTGGGTCGCGATGTCCTCTGAGTACCGCGCGCTCGCGCAGTTGCCAGGGGTGGAGCAGGCGCGCGTGTGGGAGCCGGAGCCGGCCACGGTGTACGTGTGGGAGAAAGGCGGCCAGGCCCGCCAGGCGAGTCCGCGACTCGCCAAGGCAGGTTGAAGATGACAACGCCAAAACAGGAACTCGACGTGCGCGTGTTCGATCTCAAGAAAATAACTATCCGCGAGCTCAACCAGGCCCTCCATGACCTGCCGGAAGGCGGACCGCCGACCCGCTGGCAGGTCCAGAATGCCGCGGGGGATCACGCGGTCGCGGTCGGGATCAACGCCGCGTGCACGGTCGAAATCATGGGCCATGTCGGTTATTACTGCGCGGGCATGAACAAGCACGCGACGGTAACCGTGCACGGCAATGCCTCGACCGGACTCGCCGAGAACATGATGTCCGGCACCGTGCGTTTGCGCGGTAACGCGAGCCAGTCCGCGGGCGCGACGGGCCGCGGCGGCCTGCTCGTGATTGAAGGTGATGCCGCGGCGCGCTGCGGAATCTCGCTGAAGGGACTCGACATCGTCGTGCAGGGATCGGTCGGACACATGTCGGCCTTCATGGCACAGCGCGGACGCCTGCTGGTGTGCGGTAATGCGGGGCCGGCGCTCGGCGATTCCCTGTACGAGGCGCAGATTTACGTACAGGGCAAGGTCAGTGATCTGGGTGCTGATTGCGTTGAAAAGGAAATGCGCCCCGAACACCTCGACGCCATCGCGGCGTTGCTCGACCAGGCGGGGATCAGCGCGCAAGCCAGGAAATTCCGACGCTACGGCTCCGCACGCAAGCTGTACAACTTCGATATCGATCACGCGGACGCGTACTGAGGTTAGCTGTCATGACTACGAAACATCCCGGACTCGTTGAATCCCACCTGTTTAACCGCGACGTGATCGCGGAGATCCAGCGCGCGGCCAGAGAAGGCATCTACGACATCCGCGGCTGGGGTGCCAAACGCTACGTCCCGCACTTCGATGATCTCGTGTTCCTGGGGGCATCGATGTCGCGTTATCCGCTCGAGGGCTACCGCGAACGCTGCGACACCAATGTCACGTTGGGTACGCGCTACGCGAAGAAGCCGATCGAACTCAAGATCCCGATCACCATTGCCGGCATGAGTTTCGGATCGCTGTCCGCGCAGGCCAAGGAGGCGCTCGGCCGCGGCGCGACTGCCGCCGGGACCAGCACCACCACGGGGGATGGCGGCATGACGCCCGAGGAACGCCTGTCCTCCAAGACCCTGATCTACCAGCTTCTGCCTTCGCGCTATGGCATGAACCCGGATGATCTGCGCAAGGCCGACGCGATCGAGATAGTGTTGGGACAGGGCGCAAAGCCGGGTGGCGGCGGCATGCTGCTTGGCCAGAAGATCAGTCCGCGGGTCGCCGCGATGCGCGATCTGCCGCCGAACATCGATCAGCGTAGCGCCTGCCGTCACCCGGACTGGACGGGGCCCGACGATCTCGAGATCAAGATCCGCGAGCTGCGCGAGATCACTGACTGGCAGAAGCCGATTTATATTAAGATCGGCGCGAGTCGCACGTACTACGACACCGCGCTGGCGGTCAAGGCCGGCGCGGACGTGATCGTGCTCGATGGCATGCAGGGCGGCACCGCGGCAACCCAGACGGTGTTCATCGAGCATGTCGGTATTCCGACCCTGCCCGCGTTGCGCCAGGCAGTCGAGGCGCTGACCGAACTCGACATGCATCGCAAGGTGCAGTTGATCGTCTCGGGCGGTATCCGCACCGGGGCCGACGTCGCCAAGGCGCTCGCGATGGGCGCCGATGCGGTATCGATCGGAGTGGCCGCGCTGATCGCGCTCGGCGACAACAGTCCGGCGCTCGATGAGGACTACCAGCGGGTCGGCAGCCGCGCGGGCTATTACGACGACTGGCAGGCGGGTAACGATCCCGCCGGCATTACCACCCAGAACGACGAGCTCGCCGCCCGTCTCGATCCCGTGCTCGGCGGGCGCCGGCTCGCGAACTACCTGAAGACGCTCAGTATGGAAACGCAGATCATCGCGCGGGCGTGCGGTAAATCCCATGTGCACAACCTCGAACCCGAAGACCTGGTCGCCCTGACGGTGGAAGCGGCAGCGATGGCGGGGGTCCCGCTCGCCGGCACGCAATGGATTCCCGGACGCGCTGACAGCCCGCTCTGAGCACGCACACGTGACTCCTGCGCCGCGCGCGAAGGCCTCGGCCAGGACTGGCAAGCACAAGGTGAGCGTGACGCCGGCCAATCTTGGCATCTATGTGGGAGCAACCCTGAAACAGCACCGCCAGCAGCAGCGCCTCACGATTCAGGATGTGGCCGCGCGTTCGCGAATCAGCCGCGGCATGCTGAGCCGGATCGAGAACGGGCAGGCGATGCCGAGTCTCGATACGCTCGCGCGCGTGTGTCACGCGATGGGCGTGTCGCTCGCGAATCTTTTCAAGGACTACGATCTCCCGGACGGGCTCGCGCGCCACGTGCCGAAGGGCCAGGGGATGCTGGTGGTGCGTCGCGGGACCAAGCGTGGCCACACTTACGAATTGCTGTCCTACGATCAGGGGCCACAGAAATTATTCGAGCCGTTTCTCATTACGCTCGACGATCAGAGCGAAGTGTTTCCGCGTTTTCAGCATCCCGGGATCGAATTCATCTACATGCTGAAGGGCCGACTCGAATACCGCCATGGGAAGAAACTGTTCCTGTTGAAGCCGGGCGACGCGTTTACGTTTCAGGGCGATATCCCACACGGGCCCGAGCGCCTGATTCAGATGCCGATTCAGTTCCTGGCCTCCATCCATTACGGTAAAGGCGAGGGCTGAACGTGCGCGGCACGCGCCGGCCGCACCGCTGTGCTCCTCGCCGGTGGTTTTCATGCGGGGTTATTCAAGCGCTGCACAAGGTCCGGCGACTCGTTGCGCGCATTGTTGACCTTCGTGCTCACCGCATAGTGCACGAAGTGGCTGTGCGCTTCGGCAATCATCCGCGCGACTTCATCGGCGTTGGTCTGCGCCGGGTTGATCCATTCTTCATATTGGTCAGGCATCAGTACCACCGGCATGCGGTCATGAATCTCGACCAGTGATGGCGCCGCAGTCTTCGTGAGGACCGCGCACGAAAACGCGGTTTCGCCATCAGGTTTGGTCCATCGCGATAGCAGGCCCGCGAAGGCGAAGATCGGTTCATTGTCGCGGTGGAGGTAGTACGGCTGCTTGACGGTCGCCACTTCGCCGGTGACGTAGTCGACACGCTCACTGAGCTGCCACTCGTACCAGCCTTCCGCCGGCATCAGGCAGCGACTGTTGCGGTAGGCATGGCGCCACATGGGCTTGCCGGCCGCTTCCTCGCTGCGCGCGTTGAACGTCTGCGTCGGTGGCTTAGGTTGCTTCCACCAGGACGGGATCAGGCCCCAGCGCGCAGCGTGAAGATCCAGGCGGCCATCTTCTGCCTGGATCACGATCGGGACCGTCGTTGTCGGCGCGACATTGAAGCGCCGATTCAGTGGGTGCGGGTGGCGTCGGTCAATCCGAAAATAGCGTTCAATTGCCGCTTCCTCAGGGGAGACGTAACGGCCGCACACTACAGTGACCCCACGGTGTCACAGGCGCGCGAGTTGGAAAGAAGAAAGTCCGTCTTCCCGCGCATACGGGTGAGCTTTTGCGGCGCCTGATCGTTGCCCACATTGCCCATGGCGGCGCGACGGCTCGCCACGTCTGTGAGCAACATCAACGCGGCTTCGGTGTCATGGCGCGAACCGCACCTGATTTCACGTTCCAGCGCGTGGGCACCGAGCTGAAACACGCCCGCGAAATCAGCTCGCTGCTGTCACAACCGCCAAGGAGGGCATTGAGGGCTTTAGCGGCGTCTTGGGATTCCGCGGCAAGGTCGTGGCTGGTTAGTTTGAGCATCAGGAACCTCTATCTCCGCGAAGGCCGATTGCAGTCTAAGGGCACGCCTACTGTATGAACCACCTTTTTTCAGGGGCGAAGACTTCATCGCGCTAAGTTATCGGGCTAATCCAATACGGGTCGTAAATTCGCGATGAGCGCGCAGGGGAGGGCAATCTCGCGCCTCCCCTGCGCTTACCCGCACTACGCGACTTTGATCTCGATTTTTCGCGGCTGCGCATGCGCCGCTTTCGGAATCGAGAGTTTCAAAACGCCATTGTTGAATTCGGCGTTGACCTTCGTGCTGTCCAGCTCTTTCGATAAATTGAACGTCCGGCGATAGCGCGGCAGACTCACTTCGGCGTGGCTGGCCTGCACCCCTTCTGGCATTTCCACGGCGATTTCGCCCGCGATTGTCAGAGTGTCAGCGTCAATCTGCAGTGAGAGATTCTCCTTCGGAACGCCAGGCAAGTCCGCATACAGCGTTATTCCGGAGGCGTCCTCGAGCACGTCGACCGGTGGAATCAGGGCCACGTCATTTTGCGCCGACTCGGAATTTTTCTGAACGGCTGTCTTGTCATTCATTGTTTTATGCTCCTATTGAATTGAAATTCGGCGTGGTTGAGCCTCTTCCCTGCGCCGCATGCTGACGTGAAGCACGCCGTCGCGATACTTCGCCTCTACGGAATTGGGGTCTATGTCCTCCGGTAAAGTCACCACGCGGCGAAAACCGCCGTTAAATCGCTCAGCCATATGAACGGTGATTCCTTGCTCCGGATTCTGGGTAATCCCTTTACGTTCACCCATGAGGGTCAGCACGCCGCGCTCCAGCTGTACCTCGATCGATTCCGGGGCTAGACCGGGCACGAACGCGTAGACCTCGACTGAAAACGGCGTGCCGCCGACATTCAGCGCCGGGAACCCGTTGCGCGCAAAGCCGCGGATGCTGGACGAGGTTTCCAGTGCCTGCTGCATCTCGCTTTGGATACGACCGAATTCAGCGAACAAATCGCGCGGACGCGGAGAAAAATAAAACATACCTGCCTCCTTAGGATTGACCGCGCCCGACATGGGCGCCCTGTGAGGACTAAATAGGGTGCGTGCCGGAATTTTCAAGTCCACAAGCGATCACGCTCGGCACGGCAAATGGTTTGCTGAAGGTGACGGCCACCGCGGCATCGACCCGGATATTTTACGGCCCCCATTCGGCCCCGAGTTGTTGGGTCAACTCATTGCCGAATCATTCAAGGGACAGTTTACCGATTACACGCGCGGACTCGCCGCCTTCGAACGACGACGCGACTTGGATATCTGTAAACTGTCCCCAGAATTCCAGAATTCGGAGAAAAACATGACGAAAACCTCCTTCGATTGGGCGGCGATTCACGCCGATCCCGGCTTTCGTGAATTACACCGGCGCAAGACGCGTTTCCTGTGGGGCCTAATGGCATTTTCCATCGTGTACTATTTCCTGCTGCCGAGCGGCGCGGCGTACTTTGCCGATTGGTATCGAAT
>JANOVQ010000166.1:0-3941 GCA_031417495.1 Pseudomonadota bacterium
TTCGCCGGTGCCCATCGGCACCGTGCCAATTTATCAGGCGCTTGAAAAAGTCGATGGCAAGGCCGAAGAACTTACCTGGGAACTCTTCCGTGACACCTTGATTGAGCAAGCAGAGCAGGGGGTCGATTACTTCACCATTCACGCAGGGGTTCGCCTGTCCTACATTCCGCTGACTGCGCGACGGATGACTGGCATCGTCTCGCGCGGCGGTTCGATCCTCGCGAAATGGTGCCTGGCCCATCATCGCGAGAATTTCCTGTACACCAATTTCGCAGAAATCTGCGCGATCATGCAGGCCTATGATGTCGCGTTTTCGCTCGGCGATGGTCTGCGGCCGGGCTCCATCGCCGATGCGAATGATGCGGCACAGTTCGCGGAACTGGAGACCTTGGGTGAGCTCACCAAGATCGCGTGGCAGCACGACGTGCAGGTCATGATCGAAGGCCCAGGCCACGTGCCCATGCAGCTGATCAAGGAGAACATGGATAAGCAGCTCGAGGTTTGCGGCGAAGCGCCGTTCTATACCTTGGGGCCGCTGACCACCGATATTTCGCCGGGCTACGACCACATCTCCTCCGCCATCGGCGCGGCGATGATCGGCTGGTACGGCACCGCCATGCTGTGTTACGTCACGCCCAAGGAGCATCTCGGATTGCCGAATAAAGAGGATGTGCGCGAAGGCATCATTGCCTACAAAATCGCCGCGCATGCGGCGGATCTCGCCAAGGGTCATCCCGGCGCGCAGGTGCGCGACAATGCCTTATCGAAGGCGCGCTTCGAATTCCGCTGGGAGGATCAATTCAACTTGAGTCTCGATCCCGAACGCGCGCTGGCGTTTCACGATGAAACCCTGCCGAAGGAAGGCCATAAGCAGGCCCACTTCTGCTCGATGTGTGGTCCGCATTTCTGTTCGATGAAAATCACCCAGGATGTGCGCGATTACGCCGAGGCACATCAGCTTGCGGATACGGAGTCGGCGCTCGAGATCGGTATGGCCGAGAAGGCGCGTGAATTCGTCGCCACCGGCGCCGAAATTTATCATCAGGATTGAACGAGAAGGACTCGCTATGGTTTCGAAAAGGCGTTATCAATTTCTCACGATGTTGACGTTCGTGTTTGGCCTGAGTGGCGCTGCGCCCTGTTTCGCCACGGAGGCGGCGGCAGCGCTGGATGCGGCACTCGCCGGTGCGCATCGAAGTGCCGCAAACAAGGCGCGCGATCAGTATCGTCACCCTAAGGAGACATTGTTGTTCTTCGGCTTGACACCCGACATGCAGGTGCTCGAAATGCTGCCCGGGGGCGAAGCTTGGTACACCGAAATTCTCGCTCCAACTCTGCGTGACCACGGCAAGCTCATCACCGTGACTCCACCCGGTGATAGCTCGCGCGAGTATTTCCGCAAGAGCTTTGCGGATTTCAATGGCAAACTCGACGCGACGCCTGCGGTGTACGACAAAGTTGAACGTCGCACGATGCGAGATGAAGCGATTACGCTTGGAGTCGCTGATTCGCTCGATATGGTCGTCACGTTTCGCAGCACCCACAACTGGATTCGAGGCGGTCAGCTTGATGCGATCTATAAAGCCATTTTTGCCGTCTTGAAACCAGGCGGGATCCTCGGCATCGAACAGCATCGTGGCCGTGACGATTGGGACGCGGCGGCGAAAGCGGAGAGCGGCTACGTGCCAGAAGCCTATCTGATCAAATATCTGGAATCGGTTGGCTTCAAGCTCGAAGGAAAATCGGAGATCAACGCGAACCCGAAAGATACCAAGGACTACGCGGACGGCGTGTGGACCTTGCCACCGGTGCTTACGCTAGGTGACAAGGATCGCGAAAAATATCTCGCCATCGGTGAATCGGATCGCATGACGCTTAAATTCCGTAAACCTGCGCCTTAAACGCCGCATTCTTCAGGCCGCGCGTTCGCGCGCGGCCACGTCTAGCGCGGCGACAGCTTCGTCGATCGCCTGCGCCACCGAGAGATTCGGACGCGCAGCGTGGCTGCCAATCAGTCGCCGCCATTCGCGCGCACCAGGCTGGCCCTGGCGCAGCCCCAGCCAGTGCTTGCTCATGTGACGTAGCTCGGTGCCGCGTGCGACTTCACGCTCAAGGTATTCCCGCAAGCCGTACAACAAGGTCGCATCGTCTTGCGCTAAAGAAGGATCGCCAAACAACACGTGGTCCACGTCGCGGAGCAATGCCAATTGCGCGTACGCCGCGCGGCCCAGCATCACCCCATCGACCTGCGCGAGATGCACCCGCGCGGCGTCCAAGGTCCCGATGCCGCCATTGATCACGACAATGAGCGAGGGAAACTGCTGTTTGATGGCATAGACCCGGGCGTAATCGAGCGGCGGAATCTCACGGTTGGCGCGCGGCGAGAAGTTCAACAGCGCCTTGCGCGCATGCAGGAGAAGTGTGTGGCAACCCGCCTCCTGTATTTTCGCGACGAGTTGCGCCAAATGCTCGTAACTGTCGCAGTCGTCCACTCCTAAGCGCGTTTTCACAGTCACCGGCACGCGCACCACAGCCTGCATCGCCGCCACGCAATCCGCGACCAGGGTGGGTTCTGCGATCAGGCACGCACCAAAACGACCAGACTGCACGCGATCGCTCGGGCACCCCACATTAAGATTAATCTCACAGAAGCCCGCGTCTTCGCCCAGGCGCGCGGCCGCTGCGAGTTCTGCGGGCACACTTCCACCAAGCTGCAGCGCGACAGGACCCTCAGCCGGGTCATACGCGAGAAAACGTGCGGCATCACCACGCAGGATGGCAGTCGCGACCACCATTTCCGTGTAAAGCCTGGTATGGCGGGATAACCGACGTGCCAGATATCTGAAGTGGCGGTCGGTGTATTGCATCATGGGGGCCATGCAGAAGCGCCAAGCATTTGATTTTTCTAAATAATTATTCAAAACCAAAAACACCGAGTGCAATTTAGAAGGTGCGATTATGGCGCTATTAGCGACGTTTTTGGACTATTTCGTTACGCGCTGGGACTACACTTTCAACGCACGATAATGAGCAGTAACCATCATTGACACGCGCCACGTGGCGCATAACGGTAAAGTATGATCCGCAGCATTCGCCATAAGGGGCTGAAGCGGCTGTTTGAACAGGATGATCCGCGCGGCGTCAACGCGGAACACGTCGTCAAACTGCGCAATATCTTGGCAACACTCCATGCAGCCCCGACGGTCGAGCACATGGATTTACCCGGGTTTCGGCTGCATCCCCTCACCGGTACGTTGAAGGGTTTCTGGGCCGTCACCGTGCGCGCCAATTGGCGGGTGATTTTCCGCTTCGACGACGGTGCGGAAGATGTCGATTATGTGGATTATCATTGAAAGGAACCGAGCGATGAACATGACGATGAAAAACCCACCGCACCCCGGCCGTGTTGTATTCCAGGAGTGTATCGAGCCGTTAGGGTTAACCATCACGAACGCCGCTGAAGCCCTGGGCGTGACACGAAACACGCTGTCAGAGCTGGTGAACGCGAAACGGGGTATATCCCCTGAAATGGCCGTGCGATTGGCCAAGGTGTTTGGCGGCACTGAACAAGGCTGGCTGGTGCAGCAGGTCCAGTACGATCTCGCGCAAGTTCGGCGCGATAAAATCAAACTCAAGCGATTGGAATTGGTTTAGAGGTCATCGCGGTTCATGTATTACCCAGTGTCCGTTGGCCTGGGTTCATCGGCCTCAAACAGGAGACGATAAACGGGATCTTTGTCGTGCCGCCGGCAGGGAATGGACCTTGTTCGGAGTATTGGCTTTGACACCCACCCACCCGCTCTTGGCTGAAAAGCACGTCGTCATCATTCGCGTGGGACTACCAGAGGACTATTTCGCGGATACCAGCTCTATAACTCAATGATCTGGTAGCCAAATTCCAAGAATCGGTCCAATGCATCACAGTTCAAAACGCTGAAGTA
>JANOVQ010000167.1:0-1906 GCA_031417495.1 Pseudomonadota bacterium
AGAGCCATCCTTGCAGCTCGCGAACGCGCGGAAGAGGAGCCGGATTTCAGGATTTTGGGCGCGGATTGTAGGGTAGGAGCAGCTCGCAATCGTCGGCTTGGCGAGGCCCCCCGCATAGTGGGGTTTCCACCTCGGCGACACAAGGCGCAGAGGCATCCGACGATAAGCGGTAATTTTCCGCTGCGGACACTTGGCTTGTCAGCGTCTGAGGAATAACCTGCACATGCGCATTGAAAATCTCGCGCAAGCAGACGCTCTGCGCAACCCAATACGCTGGACAAAAACGCAGAAGGCCAGGCAACTCCCGGCGGGTTCACTCACCCCGGGAGTTCTTCTTCCCGCCGCCCACTATAGACGCGCGATAAATCCGCTAATCAGTCGCAACGTGAGCTCCGTTTGCTCAAGCTGCGGCACATGCTTGCAAGCTGCAAGCAGCTGCGTCTCCACCGGGCTGCGAACCTGGCGTGCAATCGCGGTCAGTTGCGCGGCAGAGCCATATTGATCCTCTGCACCCTGGATCTGCAGCACTGGCACGCTGATGTGGGGGAGCGAGTCCTCGATATTCCACTGCGCGAAATCTGGATGCAGCCAGGAGTCGCACCAGCCGCTGAACGCACAGTCGACATTCGTGCCGTGATATTTCGCGAGCCGCGCACGCAAATTGCCATGCCGGTACGCCTCGCGCGCAGCCCGAATGCTGCGCAAGCCAATCTCCTCTACAAACACATGCGGCGCGATGGCCACGACGCCCTTCACGCGCGACGCGCTCGCGGCACCCGCATGCACCAGCGCGATCGAGGCGCCGTCGCTATGCCCAAGCAACACGCAGTCGTCGAGCGCCGCCGCGTCGAGCAGGCGCGGCAATCTGTCGCGTCCTTCCTGCTGCATGTAATCGAGCGGCCACGGCAGCGGGCGGGCGCTCGACCCGCCGTAGCCGAGGCGTGAATACAGGAAAACGCCGCAGCCCGTCGCCGCCGCCAGTCGCTCTGGGAAATCGCGCCACAGCGCGACACAGCCTAAGCCCTCGTGGAGCAATACCAGGGTGGGGCGCGCAGAATCTCCGGCCAACCGACGGTATTCGAGTCGCTCGGCGCCGACTGTTAAGGTCGGATATGGCGCTTCCGACACCGTCGCTCAGGCCGCCAACAATCCCTCCCGAGTTACATAGTCGAGGGTGTCGTGCAAGGCGCGCGCGAACTTCTCGAAGATTTCATCGATCTGGGCTTCGCTGATAATCAGCGGCGGACAGAACGCAATCCCATCACCGACATTGCGCGGGATCAGGCCGTGCACGTGACAACGCTCGAAGCAGTAAGTGCCAATCGAGCCGGCGGGCGTGAAGCCGGCCTTGGTCTTTTTGTTCGACACAAATTCAATGGCGCCGATTAGCCCCACGCCGCGCACTTCACCGACCAACGGATGGTCGCTGAAGCTATGCAAACGCGCCTGGAACTGCGGCGCCAATTGCGCGGCGCGTTCGAAGAGTTTGTCGCGGGCATAAATCTCCAGGGTCTTGAGCGCCACTGCCGAGCACACTGGGTGCCCACTGTAGGTATAGCCATGGCCGAAGGTCCCGAGCTTGCGGCTGGCCTCCAGAATTGGCGCGTACATTTGCTCGGGAATAATCACCGCTGACAGCGGTTGATAGGAAGACGTCAGGCCTTTGGCGAGCGTCACTGTGTCCGGGTGGATGTTGAAGGTTTGCGAGCCCCAGGGAGTACCCGTGCGCCCAAAGCCACACACCACTTCGTCCGCGATGAACAGCACGTCGTATTTCGTCAGCACGGCTTGGATCTTCTCAAAATAGGTCTCTGGCGGAAGCAGCACGCCACCCGCCGCCATCACCGGCTCGGCAATGAACGCCGCGACGGTCTCCTCTTGCCTGCAGCGCGGAAGAGTCTGACGG
>JANOVQ010000168.1:0-8722 GCA_031417495.1 Pseudomonadota bacterium
GTTGGTGTGCAAGGTAGAGAGCACCAGATGGCCAGTGAGCGCCGCCTGTGTCGCGACCTCAGCGGTTTCCCGATCACGAATTTCGCCCACCATGATGATGTCCGGATCCTGGCGCAGGAGGGTGCGCACACCAGACGCAAAATCCAGTTCGATGCTCGGCTGAACCTGCATTTGATTGAAGGTCGATTCAACCATTTCGATGGGGTCTTCAATCGTGCATACATTGATTTCGGGACGCGCGAGCTGACGCAGGGCCGAATAGAGCGTGGTGGTTTTTCCGGATCCGGTCGGACCGGTGACCAAGACGACGCCATGGGGATGCCCGACAATACGGTTCCACACCAGCACATCCGCCGGCTCAAACCCGAGGGCCGTGAAGGGTTGTTCAAGTTTCTCGGGATCGAAAATTCGCATCACGAGTTTCTCGCCAAAGGCTGTTGGCATTGTCGAGAGGCGTAACTCGACTTCCTTACCTAGCGGGGTCTTGGTCTTCAGCCGACCGTCTTGCGGTCGGCGTTTGTCAGCCACGTCCATGCGACCGATCGATTTAATGCGGCTGATAATTGCGCCAATGATGGGTGTGGGCATTTGGTTTACCAGATGCAGAACCCCATCGATACGAAACCTGACATTGCCATCGTCACGGCGCGGCTCGATATGGATATCGCTGGCGCGTTGCTCAAAGGCGTATTGGAGGAGCCAATCGACCAGATGGACAATGTGGCGGTCGTTGGCATCAGGTTCGCCAATTTGACCGAGCTGGGTGAGCTGTTCGAGGTTTTCAACCAGATTTGAACGCTCGGCTGCCTTACTGGTTGAAGCTTTCGAGATCGAGCGACTGACTCCATAGAACTCGCGCAAGTAGCGTTCGATATCGCTCGGGTTGGCCACTACGCGGCGGATTTTGCGCTTGATGATCGGCGCAATTTCAGCTTCCCATTCGTCGATGAACGGCTCGGCCGAAGCGATGGTGACCATCACGTCGGTGACTTCGAGCGGCAGAAAACCGAAACGCGTCGCATAGGCCTGTGACACCAGGCCCGTCACCGCTTCGACGTCGATCTTTAGGGGATCGATCCGCAGATATTGCAAATTGCAGGCTTCTGCGACCAGGCGAGTCACCGTTTCCAGGTACAGTGGATAGGGCGGAGTGCTGTCACTCTGCAAACTCTGGGCCGCAATTTGGACGAATGGGTGACGCTCGTCATTGGCGCGCGCACCAGCCTTGATGCGTTGGATCGATTTGCTGTTGAGCACGCCCTTTTGCCGCAGCAGATTCAGGACTTCAGCAAAATCCAGGCGGTGACTGGGGATTATTTTGAGCGTCGGATCGCGCATAGTTTCGGCTATCGTTCAGTCGCGGGTGTCGGCGCCGGACTGCCGCTGATTTGCTCGGTCGCAAGTTCCAGTCGTTCGATCAGCGCGGTCAGAAAATTCCGTTGGAAGCGCAATTGACAATTCACGGAGGTGCGATCAATGACCGTCCCCCGAAGTTTGATCAGGGTGACACTTGAGTCGGCCACAATGGTAGCTGAACGTCGGCGACCCGAGAGCAAGGCCATCTCGCCGAAACAGTCGCCAGCTTTGAGTTGGACGATATTGCGCTCACCCTTGAGGACGCTGACGGTGCCTTCCACGATGACATAAAACGTGGGGTCGACTTCTCCTTCCTGGACAATTTCATGGCCCTCTGGCAGCTTAGACCATTCTGCCGCATTGACGATTTCCCACAGCTCAAGCTCTGGGAATTCCGTGAAGAAACGCAGACTGCGCACCTTGGAGAATTTCTCCTGGGGAGAAACATCGTTCGGCGCGCGCTTAAGAAAATCGAAGACTAAGGCGATATCGCCCGCCAGATCGGCGCCCGATTTGTAGCGATAATAGGGCGCTTTCGCCAACGCCTTATCGACAATCCGCTGAAACACTGCGGGGGTGTTGGCGCGAAAATCGACTAACGGGGCAGGCTTTTTGGTTAGTGTCTGATGGTAAATGGCCTCAAGGTTGCTGCCGGCAAAGGGGTGTTTGCCCGTTAATAGTTCGTAGGCCACGATGCCTAGCGAAAAAAGATCTGATTGTCCGGTCAGCGGTTCGTTCTGAATCTGTTCGGGCGACATATAAAGCGGTGAACCTGCTTGTTCGGTTGGCCGTTCGGAGGCTTTGGATTGCACCACCGCAACGCCAAAATCAGTGATTTTTACCTCGCGAGCGGGCGTGATTAGGATGTTGCGTGGTTTGATGTCGCGGTGGATCACGCCACGGCGGTGGGCATAGTCGAGGGCTTGTGCGCATTGGTACAGGATGTTTGTCACATCCTCGAGTGGGACCAGCGATTGCACGGAGGTAAATTGCTCAAGGGTTTGTCCGCCCGGCACATATTCCATGACGATGTAGAAGATGTCCTGATCCATCCCGGCGTCGAAGATGGCCGTAATGCTGGGGTGTCTGAGCATGCCCGCCGTTTGTGCTTCGTTGAAGAACATCTGCTTGAAGGCTGCGGGGTCGCCGGCGCTCGCGACACGGCCAGGGTGCGCGACTTTAATCGCGACCAAGCGATCTATGAAGGGATCTTTGGCGAGGTAAACCAACGCCATGTTGCCTTCTCCGAGCTTACGGAGAATTTGATATTTTCCGAGCGTCTGGTCTTCGAGTTCCTGTGCGTTCATGTGTTGAGTTCGATTTTCTGTGCTGTTTGCAAGCCTGCAAATAGTAGGCTATTCACTGATCCGTCACTACCGGGAGAGATTTTTAAGAGATTTTGGCCAGCCCCAGGAACTGGCACTGCGGTCGGCGGTCGAAGTGCGCTAATCAGCGTGATAGCCGCTAAGGTCGAGACCCCCTACAATTCGGGCGCGCAAAGCGCGATACCAGCATTTCGGAGCACTCTAATGACGATCAAGAATCAGGCCGCCGCCTTCCTCGCATTGATGACCTTGATGGCTAGCGCCACTGCCGACTCTCAACTTGAGACCTTGTTGGCAACGAAATTGAAAGCAGTTATTCCCGATGCCCACATTACCAGTGTCAAGGCCAGTCCGGTGCCCGGTCTTTATGAAGTCATGCTGGGCGCGACAGTTCTTTATATGACCGGCGATGGTCGCTTCGCGGTACGCGGTGACGTCTTTGACCTGGAATCGAAGTCCAATCTCACCAGTATTAAACGCTCTGAGGCGCGCGTCGCCGCCTTCGCTGAGCAAGCCCCGAACGCTATCGAATTCGCGCCAGCAGACGGCAAGGTTGCCCACACACTTTATGTGTTCACAGATATCGATTGCGGCTATTGCCGCAAGATGCACCAGGAAATCAATGTGCTCAATTCGGCGGGCATTGCGGTGCGCTACCTGGCTTTCCCGCGTACCGGACTCGACAGCGACTCCTACCACAAGGCGGTCGCGGTCTGGTGTGCTGCAGATCAGAAAGCGGCACTGTCGGCGGCCAAGCTCGGGCAGACGCCGGTGAGCAAAGATTGTAAGAACCCGGTGGCTGCGCAATACGAACTTGGACAGTCGGTTGGCGTCCATGGCACGCCCGCAGTTTTTCTCGATAACGGGCAGGAACTCGGGGGCTATATTCCCGCGACCGAACTTATCAAAATGTTCGAGACTGGCGAAATCTAAAAATTCATTGAAAAGCGGTTAAGGTGGCGACAGTCAGGCCACCATCCCGTTCCAGGTATTCAATCTTTATCGGCAGATAGCCGTAAGCGGCGGCGCACCACAAGGTCGTTTTGCGGGTCGAGCCGTTGCGTGCATAAACTATTTTTTGCGCCGGCACGGCTTCACCGTTGATCTCTATCGTCTCCAAGCCTGCACGCGTCAAGTCATAGATTTTAAGTTCCCCGTCATCTGCAATCGTGTAGTGCAGTCGATCGTCATCGCCGCGTGCGAGGTCGCGCATTAAAGCGAGCTGATACACGAGCTTGTCCAAGGTGCCAGGACGTGTGGCAATCTCCCACTGCTGATTTTTCGCGCGCATGGTCACGCGCGACCGCGCCCAATCAAAGTCAGTGGAGGCCTCTTTGCGCTTATCACCGGTGCTCCGC
Organism: Pseudomonadota bacterium; assembly: GCA_031417495.1. GTDB lineage: Bacteria > Pseudomonadota > Gammaproteobacteria > CAIKBL01. The sequence goes on from JANOVQ010000168.1 coordinate 4,040, forward strand.
CGGTAAACATAGTGCTGAGGTAGTAGTTGGGTCGGGCTGAGTTCGCCTTCGCTACTCTCCTCGATAGTGGCCTTATGCACTAAGGCGAGGAGGCCGGTGGATTCAATTTTCGATTCAAACCGGTAGTGGTTTCCGGACGTGATCGTGAGTCGCCGCTGCATCTTGCCGACCTTCAGGCCGGCCGTCCGCACGCTATAGGTCGCAAGAAAACCGTGCAGATCGGCGTCGCCTGCGAAGACCGCAGCGTGCGGCAGGATCAGGAACAGAAGGAGGATCAAAAAGTGGTGCTTTAATGGCGAGACGAAAACAGTCATATGTTAAGATTTGGCCTCATTAACGCCCGCGTGGCTCTAGCATCGCACGCGCGCCAATTAATCACACGCCTTCGATTATAGCCTGCACGATGCATGAGTAACTTCCACGCAATGCCCGTCTCTGCACCCATCGTCGTGATCGGCGATGTCATGCTTGATCGTTATTGGCGGGGGATCGCGGCCCGCATTTCGCCGGAAGCGCCAGTGCCCATCGTACGCGTGACGGGCGATGAAGAACGCGTCGGTGGTGCCGCCAACGTGGCGGCGAATGCGGCAGCACTTGGCGCGCAGGTCTCGTTAGTCGGCGTCACAGGTGATGATCCGGCCGCCGATAGCTTGGAGGCGCTATGCCGCTCCCATCACTTAACGACTCGCTTCATTCGGCGCAAGCAAGCTTCGACGACGGTCAAACTGCGGGTGGTCGCCCAGCACCAGCAGTTATTGCGTCTGGATTTCGAAGGCTTGATGGATAGCGCCGCGCCGCACGAAATTCAGCTGACCCTGCAGGAATTGCTTGCGCCGGCCAAGGTGGTCGTCTTCTCGGACTACGCAAAAGGCGCGCTGAGCGATATTGGAAGCCTACTCGCGATGGTCAAAGCCGCTGGGAAAATCGCCATTGTGGATCCTAAGGGTCTCGATTTCGCACGCTACGCGGGGGCCGATCTCGTGACCCCGAACATAAGCGAGTTTGAAGCCGTGGTCGGCAAATGCGGCGACGACGAGGAACTCATCACGCGGGCGAGAGCGCTGTGCAGCGTGCACACCTTCGGCGCAGTGCTGATCACGCGCGGCGAGCACGGGATGACACTGGTGCGTGCGCAGGGCGCCGCTACCCAACTTGGCGCGCGCGCGCACGAGGTTTTCGATGTCACGGGTGCCGGCGATACCGTGTGTGCCGCGTTGGCATGGGCACTTGCTGGCGGCGCGTCACTCGAACGCGCAGTCGAACTGGCAAATTGCGCGGCCGGCATCGCGGTCGGAAAATTTGGGACGGCGGTCGTGACCGGCCCCGAATTGGCCGATTTCATGGCGCAGGCGGGGCGTACAGCAGGTGCGTCTGAAGGCGATGCCGTGTGGTCGGAGCTTGCGGCTGCGCGCCAGCGCGGGTTGCGAATTGTCATGACCAACGGATGCTTCGATATCCTGCATGTCGGTCATGTGCGTTATCTCGAAGAAGCTGCAGCGCTCGGGGATCGCTTATTGGTGGCGGTAAATTCCGATGCCTCGGTGAAGCGTTTGAAAGGCGAGAGTCGCCCGTTCAACGAGTTGGCTGCGCGAATGGAAGTGCTACGCCGACTACGCGCCGTTGATTGGGTCGTCTCGTTTGAAAGCGATACCCCGCGCGAACTCATCGCGCAGGTCCTGCCAGATCTGTTGGTAAAAGGGGGGGACTATCAAAGTGCGGATATCGCGGGCGCCGAGGAGGTCCTGCGCGCCGGCGGTCGGGTCCTGACCTTGCCCTTTCACGCTGGATTCTCCAGCACCCGGATTCTCGAGAAGAACTCGGCGCAACCCAAGGCTCAACGATGATCGTGGTCACCGGCGGTGCGGGCTTTATCGGGAGCAATTTAATCCACGCCCTCAACGCGCGTGGGCGACGGGACATCCTGGTGGTCGATGATTTCACCGACGGACATAAATTTCACAACCTTGCTCGCGCGCAAGTTGCCGATTATGTCGATCATCAGGAATTCAAAACTGCCTTAAGTGGTTCTGCTGCGTGGCTTAGAGGGCTGGAGATCATCTATCACTTGGGGGCTTGCTCGGATACCACTGAGTGGAACGGGCGCTACCTGATGGACGTCAATTACGCTTATTCAAAAGCCATGCTACAGGGCTGCGAGAATTTGGACGTGCCCTTGGTGTATGCCTCCAGTGCGGCGGTCTACGGGGCAAATGCGGTATGTGCTGAACGCATAGAACATGAGCACCCGCTCAACGTTTATGGCTATTCAAAATTACTTTTTGATCAACACGTGCGGCACTGTCAACCGCGGCTCAAAATCCCAGTCACGGGTCTCCGCTATTTCAACGTCTACGGGCCGGGCGAACAGCACAAAGGGCGTATGGCGAGCGTCGTCTATCATTTCAATCAGCAGCTGCGCGACGGCGAGACTGTGCGGCTTTTCGCAGGATCGCATGGCGTTGGCGCGGGCGAGCAGCGCCGAGATTTCGTGCACGTTGAAGATGCGATTGCGCTGACACTGTGGTGTGGCGACTCCCGCTCGAGTCAAGGTATCCTGAACTGCGGGACCGGAATCGCTGCCACGTTCAACGAGGTCGCGCGCGCCATCATTGCGTGGCATGGGCGCGGCTCGATCGAGTACATCCCTTTTCCGCCAGATCTTTTAGCCGCCTACCAAAGCCAGACCTGTGCCGATCTTGGCGCGCTGCGCGCTGCAGATTATGTCGGGGCCTTTCGCGACGTGACCACTGGCGTCCACCAATATCTGCAGTGGCTGAACAGTTGAGATTGCTGTTGAGGCGACTCTACAGTGCGATTTACCTCAGCCTGCTGCCGCTCATCCTGCTTCGCCTGTGGTGGCTTGGTCGGCGTAATCCGGCCTATCGTGCACGCTGGCAGGAGCGGCTCGGTTATTACTCGGGAACTGTAAATTCCGCAGCGCCGCTGTGGATTCACGCCGTATCCGTCGGCGAAGTCGCCGCGGCGGCGCCCCTCATCAAAGCGCTCCGCGAGCAAAATGCTACGCGCGCCATTCTGCTGACCACCACCACGCCAACCGGCCGCGATGCCGTTGAGCGACAGCTAGGTCAGGACGTCACGCACGTCTACTTTCCGTACGATCTGGAATTCATTGTAAGACGCTTTCTTGCGCACTTTCGGCCGCGCGGATTGCTGTTGATGGAAACCGAACTGTGGCCGAACGTGATCGCAGTGTGCAGGCAGGCGAACCTTCCGGTGTTGCTGATCAACGGGCGGTTATCGGCGAAGTCCGCCCGGCGCTACCGATGGTTCCAGTCGCTGTGCCGACCGATGCTTGGATCGCTGGTCCAAGCCGCAGTGCAGACCGCGGCGGACGCCCAGCGACTCTGCGCGCTTGGCGCGGCACCAGCTGCTGTCGTGGTGACCGGCAGTCTCAAATTCGATCTTTACGTGCCCGCCAGCATTTACGAGGAAGCGGCGGCGTTGCGCCGCAACCTTGGGCTTAGTCGGCCGATTTGGATGGCAGGGAGCACGCGGCTTGGCGAAGAGGACCCGCTGCTTGAGGTTTACACCATACTCAAAGCGCGCCTGCCGACTTTATTGCTGGTGCTCGCACCCCGCCATCCAGAGCGCTTTGCGGAGGTTCATGAGTTATGCCGTCGCCGCGCGTTGCAGACTCAGCTGCGCAGTGCGGGCGTGGCCTGCGCGCCCGCCATTGAAGTGTTCGTGTTGGATACCATGGGCGAGTTGATGCGCTTTTATGCTGCCTGCGACGTAGCCTTTGTTGGCGGCAGTCTCGTCCCGCTCGGTGGTCAGAATATCCTGGAACCCGCGGCCGTCGGCGTGCCGGTCGTGACTGGCCCGCATTTATTTAATTTCCTCGAGATCGCACAGAAGCTGGTCGCTGGCGGTTCACTAAAGATTGCCGACAATGCGCACGCTATCGCCGATCTCACCGCCGGCTGGCTGTTGGACAGTGACGCTCGCGATGCGGCAGGACGACGCGGTCGTGAGATTGTGGAGGCCAACCGTGGCGCCACGCAAAAGGTTCTGGCGCTGCTGAATGCGCAAGGATTATAGTCGGCCGCGAAGCGACTGAACGGGACTAAAACCGCGCGCCGCGGGTCTCTGCAGCCCACGTGGGCGCGGTGGCGAGTTGGTGGCGCAAGGCACAAACATGCGATTTTCGAAATGGTTTAAGCCGAGTGGCCCTGCCTTGTGGGTAGCGACTGGAATGCTCGCCGCATAAGGATTCCGGGCAACAGTACCGGCAACAACAAATGCAGGCACGAGCAGACCAGAGGTATCAGGAACGGATGCGGCGGACGGCGGACTGTAACCAGGCTTTTGGTGCGTGCATGAAAGCGCGCAATTATTCGCTCAACTGAATCCTGGGCGGTGTTATCCGCTAGCGTAATAGTGCCTGCACGGCCTTGAATTGCGGATGTCTGGAATCCCCCAGCCATTCGAACACCACCGATTCCGCACTCACCACGCCGACGCCAAAGTCGCGTAGCCGGTCGAGCGCATTCTGGTAGTTTTCCAGGCGTCGCGAACACACGGCGTCTTCCACCACAAACACTTCGTAATCGAGCGCGGCCAGATCGAGCGCCGTCTGTAGCACGCAGACGTGCGCCTCCATCCCCACCAGCACGATTTGGCGACGCGCGTCGTGCGCCGCGACGGCGTTGGCAAAATCAGGCG
>JANOVQ010000169.1:0-7232 GCA_031417495.1 Pseudomonadota bacterium
GCTGGCTACGCTACGCGCGACGCTTAGAGATCGGTTGCGGGAATCTCCGCTGTTGGACGGCGTGCGGCTCGCGCGCAATTTGGAACAGACCCTGCGCGTCCTCTGGCGGCAGTGGTGTGCGCGAGAGACGGCATGAATTCACATCCCACGCGCATGAATCGACGAGCGCAGGAGCGTGCCTTGCACGCTGGCCTGCGCCGACACCAGGCTGGAGAAGTTGCGGCGGCCGGCGTGTGCTATCGCTCGGTATTGGCGAGCGATCCCTCGAATGCGGATGCGCTGCACTTACTCGGCATTGCCGAGCGCGATCAGGGGCGGCTGCTGGAGGCGCTGCGCCAACTTCAGAAAGTGGTCCATCTGCGGCCACGGTTTGCCCAGGCGCACGGCAATCTTGGTTTGGTCCTGGCGGAGCTCGGGCGCCATCCCGAAGCCGTCGCTGCTTATCAACGCGCTATCGAGATTGACTCGGCGCTCGCCGAGCCATGGTACAACCTCGCCAACTGCCTGCGCGACAGCGGTGATCCAGCCGCGGCGCTTACTTATTACGAGGAAGCGCTGAAGCGTCGACCATTCGTCGAAGGCTGGCGTAATTTCGCGTTAGTGCTGACCGGCTTGCAGCGTTACGCCGAGGCCGCACAAGCTTATCGTTCGGCGCTTGTCATGACGCCGAATGACGCGGAGTTGTGCGATACCTTAGGCACGGTACTGCAGCTTGAGGGCACGTTCGACGAAGCGATCACCTGGCACTATCGTGCGCTCCAATTGCGACCTGATTTCGCCGAGGCGCACAGCAATCTCGGCAATGCTTTGAAGGAATTTGGGCGACCAGCAGAAGCGCTCGCCAGTTACCGGGCGGCCCTCACGCTCAATCCGAGTCTCCTCTCGGGGTGGAATAATCTCGGCAGTGTGTGCCTGAAACTTGGCCAACTCGACCAGGCGATGGCGGCTTTTCGCCAGGCCCTGCAGATCGATCCGGATTTCGCGGATGCCGAGTTAAACCTCGGCAATGTGCTGAAACTGCGTGGGCACCTCGCCGAGGCGACGTTCTGTTTCAACCACGCGCTCGCGTTGAAGCCGGATTTCATTCAGGCCCATAACAATCTGGGCGTGGTGTTGAGCGAGCAGGGCCAGCACGCGGAGGCACAAGCGCATTTGCAGCGCGCCTTAGCGCTCTCACCCGAGTTTGCCGAAGCGCATAACAATTTGGGCAACCTCTATAAGAACCAAGGTCGCCTGGGTGCCGCCTTGGCGTGCTTTCGCGCGGCACTCGAGCTGCGACCCGACTACGCTGGCGCGCATAGCAATCTCCTGTTCACGTTGAATTTTATAGAAGGAGTGAGCAGTGCGGAGATCTTCGCGGAAGCTCGCAACTACCACCGCAGTCACGCTGCTCATTTGGCGCCTGAGATTAGTGCGTATCAAAACACGCGCGAGCCGGTACGCCGCTTGAGAGTGGGCTATGTGTCGCCGGATTTCAGGGCACATGCGTGCGCGTTTTTTGTGGAACCCATCTTTCGCCATCATCGGCGCAGCGCGGTGGAAGTCATTGCCTATGCCGAGGTCGCGAACCCCGATGCGGTGACGCGCCGCTTACAGGGTCTGGCTGACGGCTGGCGCAGCACGGTCGGTCTCAGTGATCAACAAGTCGCGGCGCTGATTCGCGCCGATGGCATCGATGTGCTGATCGATCTCGCCGGCCATACTGCCAACGGGCGCCTGCTCGCCCTCGCGCACAAGCCCGCGCCTGTGCAGGTCACCTACCTTGGGTATCCGGCAACCACCGGGCTCGACGTGATGGATTACCGCCTCACGGACGCGATCACCGAACCGGTCGGTGCCGCCGAGCAGTTCTATACCGAAACTCTGGTGCGCCTGCCGCACAGTCTGTGGTGCTACCAGCCGTTCGCGGACATGCCCGCAGTCTCGCGCCTGCCGGCACTGGCAAATGGCACTGTCACCTTCGGCTCGTTCAACAGTTACACCAAAATCGGGCCGAGCGTGATTGAACTATGGGCGTCAGTGTTACGCACCGTGGCCAATTCGCGCCTGGTCCTCCTCACGGTGCCGCAGGGCGCGGCCCAGGCTGAGCTTCGCCGGCAGTTTGCGGCACTGGGGATCAACGGCGAGCGCCTCGAGCTTCATGATCGGGTGCTGCGGCAGGAATATCTGGCCTTATTTGCAAGCGTCGATATCGCGCTCGATCCCTTTCCCTGCAATGGTGGCACTACGACCTGCGATGCGCTGTGGATGGGTTTGCCGGTGGTCACTCTCATTGGCAATACCTTCCTATCCCGCGCGAGCTACAGCCTGCTGGCCGCGACGGGCATGACGGCATTCGCAGCCGAAGACTCACGCGCCTACGTGGAGATTTGCGCGATGTATGCAGGCGATCTCGTGCGGCTCTCGAAGGTGCGCGCCGAACTTCGCACCCGCGTATCCGCCTCACCGCTACTTGATGCCGCAGGCTTCACGCGGGATCTTGAGGACGCTTATCGGGGGATGTGGCAGCGCTGGTGTGCGGCGTCGCACTAAGCGACCCAGCGTGGTCTTCATAGGTCGCATGCGCGCCGATTAATGCCGCGCCGCCTGCCCGCTCCACAACGCATCGAGGTCGGGAAACGACCAATTCGTCGGTGACTCCCAGTTCTTGATCTTGTCCTGCGCATTGCTCCGCGCGAGATCAATGACCTCGGGCTGCATGCGCTCATTACGGCGTGTGCAAAAGAACACCTTGACCGACGGTGCGAGCAGGTTCTCTGCGGGATTGTCGATCACCACGCCGAGCAAACCGGATTCCAAACGCACCAGCGAGCCGATGGGATAGATCCCCACACACTTGATGAACGCATGGAACACCGTGCGATCAAAATGGCCATCACTCCACTCGGTCATTTTGCGCAGGGACTCCGCGGGACTCCAGGGCGCTTTGTACGCCCGGGTAGAGGTGATCGCATCATAGACATCGCACACTGCACCCATCTTGGCGTAAAGCGAAATCGCATCTCCCGCGAGATGGTGAGGGTAACCGCTACCATCAATTTTCTCGTGATGATGCAGACTCACCTCGAGCGGTACCGCGCCGACGCCTTGTCCCTCCAGCAACATGCGATGCCCCGCCGCCGGATGGTTTTTGATGATTTCGAATTCCGCGTCGGTGAGTTTGCCTGGCTTGTTTAAAATCGCGTCGGGAATGTCCGCTTTGCCGAGATCATGGACTAACCCCGCCATCCCGATCTCGTGCATGTCGGATTCCGGCAGACCCAATTGACGCGCGAGCGCGATCATCAGCCCACACACGGCCACCGAGTGGAGATAGGTGTAATCATCCACCGTCTTTAGGCGCGCCAAGCTCACGAGCGCACCGGGGTTACGCAACACCGACGCTGAAATATCATCAACCAGTGGCGTGAGTTGTTCGGTCGCGACGGCCCTTCCCATGCGGGCTTCCTGGAACAGCGACATCACCGCCGTGCGGGCGCGGTGGCAAATGCGCGCGGCCCGGGCGACTTCCGCCTCTAACGATTCTTTGGCAGCGGGCGAGTCGGCTTGCGCTGCAATGTCCTGCAGTACGACCTCACTCTGTGCGGCGACCTCATGCACGGGCTGCGCCTGTGTGACGTCGAGGCCACGGGCGGTATCGATCCACAGTTCGCGCACTGGCGAGGCCGCGAGTTGGTTGATTTCGGCCGGCTTCTCCACCAAAAAGCGCGTGTTCCAGAACGGATGATCCATCCACGAGCCGCCGAGCTCATCGACAAACATGCCAAGTTTGAGTTGTGAAACTTTGATTTTTTTTCGCATGTTAATGTCTTTAGCAATCCGCTTGACCCTTCAGTCCGTCGTCGCGAGGCGCCGCAGGCGACGTGGCAAGCCACGCACGAGCGCGACCCGCACTTATTCGTTTGACACGGCGGATTCGTCCGCCACGAGGGCAACGCAGGCGTTGGCTGACCTTTATCAGCGGCGCCCAGACGGACCATCCAAGCCAGTGTCTTGCGGGACGAGCAATCTTCGATAGGTAGTTAGCGGAAGATTCAAGTCACAACTTGAAACGGAGCTCGCTCAGTGGGTTAGGCGATCACAAAGGCGGGGAGGGTTAACTCAGGGCTCACGTCTTCGAAGATTAGGCGCACTGCCAGACCAATCCGCAGCGCGCTTGCGGGGCCCCGTAACGGCGCAAGCATCCGCACCCCTTGCGGGAGATCGACTGTCACCAGAACATAGGGCAAGTCAGCTTTAAACGCGGGATGAAAGGCGTGATGTGCGACCGTCCAGCTATGCACCACCCCTTCCCCAAGCGCCTCGATCCAGGTGATCTCACTGGCATAGCATTCCGCGCAGAGTGGGCGCGGATAGTGGCGAACTTTGCCGCAGGCGGCGCATTGCTGCAGCCGGAGCCGGTGCTCGCGCAGACCGTTCCAGTAGGGCAGGGAATCGACGGTCGACTCGGGTAGCGGGCGCGCCGGGAGGATTGAATCGTTCATGCGCGCGCGAGGATGGCCACACTGCCATCCCCCATATCGCCGTAGCCGGTTACCAGTCCAATCCGCGCATTCGCCACCTGCGCGCGGCCTGCAGTGCCGCGTAATTGCCGCACCAGCTCGACAATATGATTCATGCCCACCATGTGCGCCTGTGAGAGCAGGCCGCCGTGGGTATTGGTTGGCAGTTGGCCGTTGAGCCGAAGTGCGCCGGACTCGACATAGGGCCCGCCTTCGCCGAGACCGCAGAAACCCAGGGCTTCCAACTGCCTGATCACCACATAGGTAAAGCAGTCATAGATCTCGGCGACGTCAATTTCGTCGCGACTGACTCCTGCCATCGCGAACGCGTGCGGTGCGGCCTTGTCGAGACCGATTTCGATCAGGTCTGGGCGCTGAGTAAGCGCGCTCGGCGAATCCGGATGGCCCTCGGCGATGCCGAGGATCTCAATCGGCGGCGCCCGCAGATCGCGTGCGCACTGCGCCTGCGAAACAATCACCGCTGCGCCGCCATCGCTCTCCAAGCTGCAGTCGAAGAGCCGGAACGGATCGGCGATCAGGCGCGAGACCTGATGGTCGGCCAGCATGAGTGGGGTGGTCATCATGCCCTTGCCATTAAGAATTGCGTGCTCGCGGGTGGAAACTGCCACTGCTGCCAGCTGCTGCGAAGTCGTGCCATAGAGCGCCATGTGCCGGCGTGCCATCGGCGCATAGATCTGCGCCGGTGCAAATGCACCCACCGGCAATTCAAATTCAGCGATTCCGCGAAACTGCGGCATTTCACGTAAGCGCGCCGAGACGCGCCCGCCTGAGGCGCCATTGCGCGCAATCGGGATCAACACGTGCCGGCATACGCCGCTCGCAACCGCCATCAACGCGCATTGCACGGCTGCCACCGGACTCGCCCCGCCGAGCGGGGTGGTGGCCGAGAAGCGCAGATCACGCAATCCAAAATTGGTGATGAAATCTTCCGCCACCACGCCCATGCCGGTATACGGGATGACCCCATCAATGTCTTTCGGTGTGAGCCCGGCATCCGCAATGGCGGCGAGCGAAGCTTCCAGATGCAGCGCGAGCACACTCTTGCCCGAATGCTTCGAGTAAGCAGTCTCGCCGACGCCGCTGATGATTCCTTGCCGGTGCAGTGACATGGTTGGTCTAAGGGATGCTCAGGGTGAGTTTTGTCGTACAGAACGTAGCGTTCCAGGAACGGAAAGGCAAGCCGCTGCAGGCGATTCCGGTCGTCGTTGCGCGCAGGCGCGCTACGCAAATCTCCGGATAGACTGGAACCATAGGTCGGAGAAGCGCTAGCGCAAGCCGACGATTCAGCGGATGACGCCCTGCGGGCTTATTCGCCCTATGAATTTCCACAGCTTCGCTGGCGAAGGTGTCAATGTTTCCACCTGGACATCGCGCGCTGACTTGACCCAGGATCCAGATCGCTTCCGCCAACGAGATCCGCATGCGTCCCAGAATCGTGAATCTGTTACCCAGCGCATCCCGCTAAATGCGGTCGAAATAAGGCACGTGCCAGGTTTCAAAGATTAGCTGCTGGCTCTGTGGCGATAGCGGCTGCCAGAACGCGAGCCGTTGCGGCTGCCAGGTGACTGCGGTGTGCTGCGCCAGCCAGTGATAGCTCGGCGCCTGCGCGTGTGAGTTGATATGAATGCGCGATCCGTAGCGGCTACAGCGCTGCCACAGCGCAGGGAATTCGCTTGGCCGTCCGTTCATTTCGTAGAGGTAAGTTTGCGCACCGGTCTGGCCACAGAGTGCATACGCGTCGCCGCTTAATTCGATCCAAACTCGCTCGCTCGGAAGTGGCAGAGTCTGCCAGACAAGGCGCGAACGTTCGATTGACGAGACGCTGCTCGAGCGCCGGATGGCATCTGCTGCCGCGATGCGAGGCGCAGTCAACGGCGGTGAAACCGGCACAGTGAGTTCGCGCGCGGCCGGCGCCTCTGAGGCAAGCACAAGCGTCCCGAAGCTGCCGTGGTCCGCGCGTTGCCAGCCGCGCTGCTCGTAGAAGCCGTCGAGCGCGCTCCACAGGACTGCCGCATCGACCGCTTTCTCGCGCAGCGACTCAAGGATGGCGGTGAGCAGCCGGGACGCGTGCCCTTCGCCCCGCACATTCGGCGCGGTATAGACCATGCCGATCATCGCGCAGCGCCAGGTGCGTTCGGCGGTGCGCCAGGTAAACGGTCGCGCAAGCGCGCAGGCCAGCAGTGAATTTTGATCGCGCCACAGGTGCAGATGGGCAAGCTGATCGGCGGTGAATAAGTGCGGGTAGCGTGAGCCGAGCGAGAGTTGGCGGCCGCGCGCGGTGACAAATTCCGCATCGAGGGCGGCGAGCACGGCCGGCAGATCAGCGCGCGTGCAGGCGCTCAAGCTCGCGGCCATTACCAACCTGTGCGCAGACAGTCGACGATGCGGTTGCGCGCCGCGTCGTCCACCCACCAGCCGCAGGGCAGGCAGAGATTCTCGGCATCGAAGCACTCCACGCCGGGCAGCGCGCGCGCGGCGGGCGCGAAGCAGCTGTAGTGATCGTTGCGCAGGTGCAGGCGTTGCGCGCCGATGCCATGCGCGTGCAGTTTGGCGAGCAGGGCGGGGCGTCGCGCCGCACGCAGGGCGTACACCCAGTAACCGGACACAGCGTCCGGCAGCCGCGCGAGCAAGGTGAGACCGGGAATGCCCCGCAAGATCTCATCGAAGAAGCGTCCATTGGCGCGATAACGCGCGATTCGCGCCGGCAAC
>JANOVQ010000170.1:0-3631 GCA_031417495.1 Pseudomonadota bacterium
ATGAACCCGGCGCCGATGCCTTGGATTTTGTGTGGACCGGGTTTGAGTGCTACGCCGGCCAGCGTTTGCGTCATGACCGGACTCGCTTCGGGTTCGACCGCGACTGACAGCACCGCGCGGCCGCGGGTGTGTTTCAAATAACGACTAATGCCCGTGATAGTGCCGCCGGTCCCAACGCCGGCAATCAGCACGTCAATCTTGCCATCGGTGGCATCCCAGATTTCGGGGCCCGTGGTTTTTTCATGGATCGCCGGATTCGCCGGATTCTGAAACTGCTGCGGCATGTAGAAGTGCGCGGGATCCTGGGCAACGATCTCCTCGGCCTTCGCGATCGCGCCCGCCATGCCACGCGCGCCTTCGGTCAAGACTAAATTTGCGCCGAAAGCCTTCAGCACCTTGCGCCGCTCGACGCTCATGGTCTCGGGCATGGTGAGGGTAATCGCATAACCGCGGGCCGCGCAGACGAAGGCCAATGCGATTCCCGTATTGCCGCTCGTCGGCTCGACCACCGTCATGCCGGATTTCAGCACCCCGCGTGCCTCGGCATCCCAGATCATGGCAGCTCCGATCCTGCACTTCACGGAGTAGGCAGGATTGCGGCCTTCAATCTTGGCGAGCACGAGCGCTTTGTCGGCGGCCACCACCTTGTTTAATTTAACGAGCGGGGTATGACCAATCGACAGCGCGTTGTTATCGAAATACTGCATTTTGTGACCCTCAGTCGCGGCGTGGCGGCACGGTGCTACGCGTCGTTTAAGTTGTGGCGCAAAGTCAGGGGATGCTACGCCGGCCGCGCGGGCGACAGCAAGAGACCTCCATGACGAGTGACAGAACCGTCGCAGGGCGTGCCCAAAATGCTCGCGTGAGCCGCCTTAGTTTGCGCCGAGGTCTAACATTGAACGGGCGTTTCCGCGTATAGTGTCGCCGCATTTAGAAGAGACGCCGAGCGACCCGCGCGCGCGTCTTACAGAGCCACCGGAACTACTCCAAATTCCTGCGCTGAGGCGAATTAACACATGCATCTGGTGCTGAGACGATGCTGGCACAGCTTTTTTTTGTGTCTGGTTTTCCGATCCCTCCTCCCCTCCTTCGCGGATGCCCGCGAACCCCTGCAGCTGGGGTGGCTGGAGCGCATCCGGCTTGATCCCTGGGATATAGTCGCGAAGGCCAAACTCGATACGGGTGCCAAAACCGCGTCCATCCACGCGACCGACATCCAACGCTTCGATAAAGGTGGCGCAAAATGGGTGCGTTTTAAGCTCGCACTCGATCACCGAGACCCCAAATCCGAAACCTTTTTGGTGGAACGTCCGCTCGAGCGTGAGGTGACAATCAAGCTGAGGGGCACCAAAAATAAAGCACGGCCCACCGTCAAACTTGGTTTCTGTTTGGGCGGCAAACGCTTCGAAGCAAATTTCACCCTGGTGAATCGCCGCAAATTCAACTACCCGGTGTTGCTCGGTCGCCGCTTCCTAGCGGATTTGGCCGTTATCGATCCCGCTGCCAGGTACAACTCCACTCCCACCTGCCCGAAGCACAAGAAATAGTCGGCGCGAACGGGTTCGTCTAAGGAGATTTAAGCGTGCGCGTCTCGGCAGTCTTTGTGTGGGCTTTCATCTTCGCCGCCATTGGGCTCTCTCTGGTTTATCTCAAAGTGACCCGCCTTGCCATTCCACTGGACCCGTCCGCCGAAGCCACCGTGTGGGATGTCGAAGCCCGCGTGGCCTTTGAAGGTCGGGGTTTGCCGGCCAAGGTGAAATTGGCGTTACCCGATTCACCGCGCGGCTTCGCGGTTCTCGACGAGAATTTCGTATCGCGAAGTTACGGCTTGGTGGTCCGCAAGGACAGCGACGCCACCCGCCGCGCGGTGTGGACCGTACGCCGGGCGGGCGGCACCCAGGCGCTCTACTACCACATGAAGGTCTACCCGAAACGTGGCGAGGCGACAGCCGTCACCGATGGACCTTCGCCGACCTTTCCTGAAGTGCCCGAGTACGCTGAACCGCTTAAGTCAGCAGTCGAAGCCGTGCTAAAACGCGTGCGTAATGAATCGGCAGACGTCGTCACTTTCACCAGCCTGATTTTGTCCGTGCTCAATTCCTCTGACGACGAGAACGTCAAACTCATTCGCAAGTCAGCCAACCCCGAGGCGTGGCCGAATCTTTTAAGCAAAATCCTCGCGGGCGCGCGAATTCCGAGTCGGATTGTGTACGGCTTACCGTTGGACGGTGAGTTTGTTGATCGCGAACTCAGCCCGTGGCTTGAAGTGCACAACGGTGAGCGCTGGCAGGGCTTCAATCCGACCACTGGCGCAGAGGGCTATCCGGACAATTTCCTGCTCTGGACTTATGGTCTGCGCGATGTAGTGGACACCAAAGGCGTCAACCATGTCCAAGTGACCTTCGCCGCCGCGCGCTCGCCGATGACTGCGCTGGGCATTGCGCAAAAAGTTGAAGGCAAACTTGATACGGGTCTGTTAGCGCTATCGCTGGCCGATTTGCCGGTGCGCACCCAGAACGTTTATCGCGTGTTGTTGATGGTACCCCTGGGCGCGTTCGTGATCGTCATCATGCGCATGCTGGTCGGCGTGCCGACTTTTGGGACCTTCATGCCGGTGCTGGTGGCGCTCGCATTTCGCGAAACCCGCTTGCTCGCCGGGGTCGCGCTGTTCCTGATAGTGGTGTCCGCGGGCTTGGTAATTCGCAGCGCGCTCACGCATTTGCGATTGTTGCTCGTGCCACGCCTGACCAGCGTGCTGGTGATCGTGATCGGACTGATGCTCGCCATCAGTCTGCTCAGCGCGGAGCTTGGCATCGAAAAAGGTTTATCGATTGCATTGTTTCCGATGGTCATTCTGACCATGACGATTGAACGCATGTCGATCGTATGGGAAGAACGCGGGCCAACCACCGCCATCAAAGAGTTTATCGGAAGCTTGGTAGTCGCCATCGCGAGTTACTTCGCGATGACCGAAGAACATCTGGTCTATCTCATGTTCGTGTTCCCGGAATTGTTGCTGGTGGTGCTGTCGCTGTGCTTGATATTCGGCGCCTACACTGGTTATCGCTTGAGTGAGATTCTGCGCTTCAAGGACCTCGCGAAGCGCTGAAATCTTATGCTTGGTACCTGGCTCGCCTTACGCAGAAACGGAATTCTAGGCATCAATGCCCGCAATCGGGCCTATGTCATGCGCCGTAATCCGCGCCGGCGCTATCCCTTGGTGGATGACAAACTCAAAACCAAGCATCTCGCAATCGAAG
The DNA here is from genome assembly GCA_031417495.1 of Pseudomonadota bacterium. GTDB lineage: Bacteria > Pseudomonadota > Gammaproteobacteria > CAIKBL01. Next base: position 3,261 of record JANOVQ010000170.1, read on the forward strand.
CCGGCATCGCCGTACCCAAACTCTATGGCGTGATGGAAACCGAACACGATCTCGCGGGCTTGGGCGATTTGCTCAAACCTTACAGCGAGTTTGTGATCAAACCCGCGCGCGGCTCGGGCGGTGCCGGCGTACTGGTGATCGACGGTCGGCGCAAGGACGTCTTTGTGAAGCCCGATGGACGCGGACTCCCGTTGGGCGAAATTGAATATCACGCCTCCAATATTTTGAGTGGGATTTACAGCTTGGGCGGAGTGCCCGATAACGCGATGATCGAGTATCGCGTGCGCGTCGATCCAATCTTCGATCCCGTCAGCTACCAGGGAGTGCCGGATATCCGCCTGCTGGTCTATCGCGGAATGCCGACCATGGCG
>JANOVQ010000171.1:0-13255 GCA_031417495.1 Pseudomonadota bacterium
CAATATCTATTCGCGCTTCACTAATCCCACGGTGCGCGTATTCGAAGAACGCCTCGCGGCGCTCGAGCGCGGCGAAGCCTGTATCGCGACTTCGTCCGGCATGAGCGCGATCCTGACCACCGTGCTCGGACTGCTGGAGGCGGGCGATCACATCGTGAGTTCGCGCAGTATTTTTGGCACCACTACCGGACTGCTGCAGTCACTCGCCAGATTCAAGCTCGAGACGACCTTCGTTGAGCCCACCGATTTTGCGGCGTGGGAACGCGCAATCACGCCGCGCACGCGTCTGCTGTTTCTGGAAACGCCCTCGAACCCGCTGACTGAAATCGCCGACATCGCGGCGCTGGCAGCGCTGGCCCATGCACACCCGCAATGTCTGTTGGTAGTGGATAATTGTTTCTGTACGCCCGCCTTGCAGCAGCCTTTATTGTTGGGCGCGGATATTGTGGTGCACTCGGCGACCAAATATCTGGATGGTCAGGGGCGTTGTATCGGCGGTGCCATTGTCACCAGTGCGGATCGCATTCGCGAAAAATTCTTTCCGTTCCTACGCGCCGCTGGACCCAGCATGAGCCCCTTTAACGCGTGGGTTTTTCTAAAAGGCCTGGAAACCCTGACCTTACGCATGAATGCACATAGCGCGAGCGCGCAAAGGGTCGCGCAATGGCTCACCCAGCAGGCGGGGGTGACGCGCGTCTACTACCCAGGCTTGACCTCACATCCTCAACATGCCCTCGCCATCCGTCAGCAAAGAGGTTTTGGCGGAATTGTCTCGTTCGAGGTGAGCGGTGAACGGAGTGCAGCCTGGCGCGTGATTGACCGGGTGCGCTTGTTTTCAATTACCGGCAATCTCGGCGACACCCGCAGCATCATTACCCATCCCGCGTCGACCACCCACGGACGCCTGAGCGTTGCCGCACGCACCGAGAGCGGCGTCCAGGAATCACTGATCAGGTTGTCCATCGGCCTGGAGGATGTGGAGGATCTCCTGGCGGACCTCGCACAGGCGCTTGACGCGCGCTGAGGCGAACGCGGAAAAGCTTTGCAGCGGGCGGGGCTGGCGTGTAGAGTCGCGCCCCTGAATTGAGGGCCGGAGCCGGGATCTCGCCTTGTCCGCACGCGTCGCGCTCACTCATTCCCCTATTTTTATCACTGGAAGCCGTCTGCCGATCAAGCTCGATTTCCGGTCACTCACACCCCGGAGGGTGCCTCATGCCTGGTCGCAATTTCCTCTTCATTCCTGGCCCGACCAACATTCCAGAACGCGTACGCCGCGCGATGGATGTGTTGCTCGAAGATCATCGGCGCGTCGATTATCCGGCCAGCGTGTTACCGCTGTTCGAAGACTTGAAGAAAATCTTTGGGACTACCACCGGCAAGGTGTTTATCTTTCCGTCGTCGGGCACTGGCGGCTGGGAAGCCGCGCTCACCAACACCTTATCGCCAGGCGACAAGGTGTTACATGCGCGTTATGGGCAGTTCAGTCACCTGTGGGCGGAGATGTGTCGTCGTCTGGGACTCGATATCCATGTCATCGAATGCGAATGGGGCACGGGTGTTCCGCTGGCTGAATATCGCGCGGTGCTCGCGGCCGATACTCGTCACCAGATTAAAGCGGTACTGGCCACGCACAACGAAACCGCGACCGGCGTGACCAGCGATATCGGTGCCGTGCGGAAAATTCTCGACGAGCTGAAGCATCCTGCGTTGTTATATGTGGATGGCGTCAGCTCCATTGGCTGTATTGAATTCAAGATGGCGCAATGGGGCGTCGATCTCGCGGTCGCCGGTTCGCAAAAAGGGTTCATGCTGCCGACCGGCTTAGGGATCGTCGGAGTCAGCCAAAAAGCCCTCGAAGCACGCAAGACGGCGACCTTGCGCCGCGCGTATTTCGATTTTGACGACATGCTTAAAATGAACGAAGGCGGGTGGTTCCCGTACACCCCGGCAATGACGTTAATTCACGGTCTGCGCGAATCGGTCAACATGCTATTTGAAGAAGGGCTGCCGCAGGTCTACGCGCGCCATCGCCGGTTTGGCGAAGCGGTGCGCCGCGCAGTTGCGGCCTGGGGCCTGAAACTCTGCGCCAAAGAACCGCAATGGTATTCGGACACCGTAACGACCATCTGCGTGCCAGAGGGCATCGACAGCGCAAAAGTCGTGACCCACGCTTATCAGCGTTATAACTTGTCGCTCGGCGCGGGACTTGCGCAGGTGGCGGGTAAGGTATTCCGGATTGGTCATTTGGGTGACTTGAACGAAATCATGATCCTGAGTGCGCTCGCCGGCACCGAAATGGCGCTCCGCGATTGTGGGGTGATGGTGAGCCCGGGGAGTGGCGTGGCTGCCGCGCAGGAATATCTGCGCACCAGCTTCGCCGGTGCCTGACAGCTCCAGCATAACAATAAATCTGACCTATGCCGGGCTGTGCCGCGATGGCACAATGCAGCCTGGTAATTAACAACATCAATGGAGCCCCACATGACAATTAAAACAGGCGACAAGATGCCGACCGGCACCTTAGGCGTAATGACCGACAAGGGACCTGGCCAACTGACCAGCGCGGAATTGTTTGATGGCAAGAAGGTTGTGCTGTTCTCAGTGCCGGGCGCTTTCACCCCAACCTGCTCCGCCAAGCATCTGCCAGGTTTCATCGAGAACGCAGCTAAACTCAAAGCGAAGGGCGTCGATACGATCGCCTGCCTCGCGGTAAACGACGCCTTTGTGATGGGCGCGTGGGCCAAGCAGAGTGGCGCCGAAGGCAAGATTACGATGTTGGCCGATGGTAACTGCGCATACACCAAGGCGCTCGGGCTCGAACTCGACGCGAGTGGTTTCGGGATGGGACAGCGCGGTCAACGTTTCGCGCTTGTCGTTGAGAATGGCATCGTGAAGCACACGTTCGTCGAAGCACCGATGGAATTCAAGGTCAGCTCCGCCGAACACATTCTTGCAAATATCTAAAGAAACTCGCCTCACGCCTGCTCACCGGCGAGCATGAGTGAGGCCGCCCCACAAGACTGCGCAAGCGAGCGTTTTTCGGCGACCGAGTTCCGCCGTGAGGCGCTCGTCTTCATCGACTGGATCAGTGACTATCTGAGTCAGATCGAACGCTACCCGGTCCGGGCAATGGTAGAGCCCGGCGCGCTGCGTAAATTACTGCCGCCCCACGCTCCCCCCAGTGCCGAAACTGCGGATGCCATCATTGCGGACCTCGAACGGTTAATTGTGCCCGGCCTTACGCATTGGCAATCGCCTAATTTTTTCGCTTACTTTCCTGCCAATAGCTCAGTGCCCTCCATCATGGGCGATCTCGTCTCGGCCGCGCTGGGTGTCCAGGGCATGCTCTGGATCACCAGTCCCGCGTGTACCGAATTAGAATCTCACATGCTCGACTGGCTGGTGGATCTGTGTGGGTTGCCGGCGCTTTTCAAATCCACCGCCGCAGGCGGCGGCGTGCTCCAGGATTCCGCCTCCAGTGGCTTGCTGTGCGCGTTGCTTGCCGCGCGTGAACACGCGAGTGGTGGCCGCGCCAACGAAGTCGGCTGCCCGGGCAATCTCGTTGTCTACGGTTCCACTCAAACCCATTCGTCGCTCGATAAGGCCGTGATGGTGGCTGGCCTCGGCCGCCGAAATTTACGCAAGATTGCGGTGGATGCCGCTTTTGCCATGGATCCCGCCGCGCTCAGTACCCAGCTTGCAGCGGATCGTGCAGCGGGCCTGGTGCCTTGCCTGGTGTGCGTGACCTTGGGCACCACCTCTACGCTCGCCTTTGATCCGCTGCCCGCGATTGGCGAGATCTGTCGGCGCGCGGGGGTGTGGCTGCATGTGGATGCGGCGCTGGCCGGCAGTGCTGCGGTGTGTCCTGAATTTCGGCCCTTGCTTGCCGGGCTCGAGTACGCAGATAGCTACTGTTTCAATCCGCATAAGTGGCTGCTGACCAATTTCGATTGCAGCTGTCTGTATGTCGCGGATCGCACTCGCCTCACTCGCGCGCTCAGCATCATGCCGGAATACCTGCGTAACACGGCGAGTGAAGCGGGGGAGGTGATCGATTATCGGGACTGGCAGATCCCGCTTGGCCGGCGCTTTCGCGCACTTAAACTGTGGTTCGTGCTGCGCCGCTATGGGGTTGCTGGATTACAGCAGCATATTCGCGGGCACGTGGCGCTGACAACCCAACTTGCCGCGCAGATCGCGTGCGATCCACGCTTCGAAATCGCGGCGCCGGTCACGCTTAATCTGGTCTGCTTTCGTTACCGTGGCAATGATGAAATTAACCAGGCTTTGCTGGAGCGGCTGAATCGCAGCGGGCAGATATATTTGTCACACACAGTATTGAATGACCGTTTCGTGCTGCGCTTTTGCATCGGGCAACCGCGCACGGAGGCTCGGCACGTGGTGGCTGCCTGGAAACTGATCATTGATACCGTCGAAGGCTTGGTGGATTAGCGGAGCTTGAGGGAGATTGACATGCGCATTGCGAGGACGGGATTTATGTTACTGGTATGGTGCGGGATCACCGTCAGCGCCGGGGTGGACGATTATGCCGCTTTGCTTGGCCGGCTCAAGGCCAATGACTTCACGGTCGATTTCCGCGCGCTGCGTTTGGCTTATACCCGCACACCCGACTATCACCCGAATTCAAGCGCGTCGCATGAGTTTAAGAAGCAAATCCAGGCGGCCCTTGAAAGCAAGGATTATGCGGGCGCGCTAAAAGCAGCCGATGCCTGGCTGGCGCTGGAGTATCTGAATCCCTTCGCACAGCTTGGCGCCGCGCGTGCGCATGATGCGCTCGGTGAGGCGGACCAGGCCCGCTTCCATAACCGCGTCGCAGAGGGTATTTACGCTTCGCTCTGTTTGCCAGGGCAGGGCCGTTCTGCGGCCGCACCCTGCCAGGTGATCTCGCTCGATGAAGAGCATTTTTATCTGGCTCGGCACCAGTTCCAGGTTGGCGCGCAATACGAAGAGACCTGTCTCGTCGATAGCCCGTGCAGCGTCTACGAAGTTCGCGCACCGAACTCCGAAGTGCTCGACGACATCCATTTCGACGTCGCGATTCCCTTCGCTTATCAACAGGCGCACGCGCAAGTCCCGCCTGGCGCAGGCAACTGAACAGAATCCCCTGGCCAGCCTTGTAGGGCGGAAGGCGCGGCGCGTCTCCGCCCTGTTTTGCAGAGGTGAAAGATTTTTCGGCGCAGCTATAAACTTCCAGTCTCCCGTGGCCGATAGCTCCTTGGCGCATCCCCTGCCAATTCCGGAGCCCAGACTCAATATGACCACCGCCACCGCTCAGCAGATAGCCAGCCCCCAGGTACGCGTTGAACCCGTGTACGTGTTCGGTTGCCGAATTAACGACAGTACGTTTAGCGACGGCACCGCGGCGGTAGCGACGCGCTTCCATGGCGTCACCCCCGGCACCTGGAATGGGCGCAACGGCAATGCTTATGCGATCCCCTGCCGCAACAGCGCTGGCCAGCCGCTACCGCTGCGCAGCTTGGGCGAATACGTGACCGAGTTTCTGAAATACGCTAAGAGCAATCCGACCGTGCAATTCCGCGTGGCACGCTTTGGTAATGACAAAGAGGGTCACACGGACGCCGTACTCGCGCCCCTGTGGCGGAGCGCGCCGCCGAACTGCGCGTTACCCGCAATCTGGCAGCGTGAATTGGGCTTATCTGAAGTCGCAAAGGTCCTGATTTTCGATCCTCTCGCGCGGCTAAAAAATTCCGCTTGGCAGGATATTCTGCGCCGTTATCTGGTGGTTAACCTGCCGCTGTGGGGCGTCGCGAAATGCGAATTCCTGAGCAGCGGTGGCCCGCGCGATTGCGCTTTCACGGCGAATGCCGCCAATGATCTCGGCTATCGGCATCGGGAGATTCGGGCCGATCCGCGCTACTACAAGGAGCAGGCTGATAGCGCCTCGGAAATGCTGGCCATCTGGCATTCCACGCATTTGCTGAACATCGCGGATCCCGATCAAACTTCGGTGCCGAGTCATCTGCGCATTCTCACTTACGCCGCGCGCGACGGTCTGTTGGTCGACGACCTCAGTCTCGAGGGAAATGTCTGAGCGCGCACAGAAATCTGCTCCGCGCTAGCAGCAACGCCGCACGCTGCTCCAGCGCCGGTCAGTTTCCTGGTTGAAAAAATTGGCGCGGCTAAGGGGTGTTCCTGCCCCGGCGTGCGCTTGCTGCCAATGCGCGAGATAGCGCGCGTAAGCCGTATCGCCATTTAAGAAACGCAGATAGTCACGCAGGCCACTCCACCAGGTTGCCAGGTAGTTGTCCCTGAAAAGGACGCTTTTATTGCACCCCAACCGACCACCGACGAACTGGTCTCGTCGCCTCTCCCGCTTTTTCGGTGACGGTTCAGGACTGCAGGAGGGCAGATCGGACATATGCCGTCTCGGTCAGTGGCGCAGCTGACGCGCCGCGCAATTCGCGCAGACACACACGCACCATGTCGAACACTAAAATCCAAGCCAGGAGCAGGAACAATCCCGTGAGCCCGGCGTTCAGGTGGTCGTTAAAAATCAAGCGCGGTGCCTGTGCTGCGATATCGCTCGGCAGCGCGTTGGCGGCCAGTTTGGCGGCAAGGTCTTGTGCGTGGGCAAAAAAGCCGATGCGCGGCGCAGGATTGAATAGCTTATGGAGCGCGGCGGTGGTCGTAATTGTCAGCAGCCACGCTAACGGCAGCCCAGTGATCCACCAATAACGCACGCGCCCGGATTTCACCAGGATGGTCGTCGTGATGCACAAGGCCATCGCGGCCAACATCTGATTGGCGATGCCAAACAATGGCCACAGGCTGTTGATGCCGCCGAGCGGATCGAGCGTCCCTTGATATAAAAAATAGCCCCACGCACCCACCACCAGGGCGCTGGTCGCGAGCACGCTTGGATAGCCGCTGGCGCGACCAAGGCCGGGCATCAAATTGCCAAGGAAGTCCTGCAGGATGAAGCGCGCCACGCGGGTTCCCGCGTCCAGCGTCGTGAGAATGAACAGCGCCTCGAACATGATCGCAAAGTGATACCACACGGCGAGTAAGCGGTCGCCCGCGAGCTGCGCGAAAATGCTGGCCATGCCAACTGCGAGCGAAGGCGCGCCGCCCGTGCGGGCGAACAACGTGACCTCGCCCATGTGTTGCGCCAAGGCTTCCATCTGGGCAACGGTCACCGGAAAGCCCCAGCCGCTGATCGTCGCCACGGCTTGCGCGGCATCCGCGCCGACGATACCGGCAGGGCTGTTGATTGCGAAATAGACGCCGGGTTCCAGCACGGTCGCCGCGATCATCGCCATCACGGCCACAAAAGATTCCATCATCATGGCGCCGTAACCGATCATGCGCGCGTCCGCCTCGTTGGTGAGCAGTTTCGGGGTGGTGCCGGAGGAAATCAGCGCATGGAAACCTGAGATGGCGCCACAGGCAATGGTGATAAACACGAACGGAAACAGCTTGCCGGAAAATATCGGTCCTGTCCCATCCACGAACTGGGTGAGCGCCGGCATGCGGATCTCCGGCCGCAGCAGCAGAATGGCCACCGCCAGCGCCAGGATCGTGCCGATCTTCATGAACGTTGAGAGATAGTCGCGCGGCGCGAGTAACAACCACACAGGGACTGTCGCTGCGCAAAAGCCATAAGCAATGATCATCAGCGCTAAGGTCGGCGCGTCGTAATCGAACCAGCTGCGCAGCAGCGGCTGGCCATCGATCCAGCCGCCACCGCCCACCGCGAGCAGCAACAAGGCAACCCCGATTGCAGTGGCTTCGAGCACCTGGCCGGGACGGAGCAGGCGCATGTAGAGGCCCATGAAGAGTGCGATCGGAATGGTCGCGGCCACCGTAAAGGTAGCCCACGGGCTGTGCTTCATAGCGTTCACGACCACCAAGCCGAGCACCGCGATCAAGATCAGACTGATCAGCACGACTCCGAGCATGGCGGCTAAGCCGCCCACGGGCCCAAGTTCGTCACGTGCCATTTGCCCCAGCGAACGACCATTGCGCCGCAGGGAACAGAACAGCACCACGAAATCCTGCACACAGCCGCCAAGCACGCCACCGAGGAGAATCCACAAAGTGCCCGGGAGATAGCCGAATTGGGCGGCCAGAGTGGGGCCGATGAGCGGGCCCGGCCCCGCGATGGCCGCGAAATGATGGCCAAAGACCACCCAGCGATTGGTGGGGACGAAATCGCGGCCATCGTTCAGGCGCTCGGCAGGGGTCGCGCGGGTCGGATCCAGCAACAGCACTTTGGTGGCGATGAACAGACTGTAGAAGCGATAGCCGATCGCATAGACACAGGCGGCCGCGATCACGAACCAGAAACTGTTGATTGATTCCCCGCGATTTAGCGCAATGGCGCCTAGTGCGCTGGCGCCAAGGCCCGAGATTGCCAGCCACAGCAGAATCGATTGCCAGGATTGACGAGGCGCGCGGGCAAGAGTCGGCTCAAGCATGACGATATTCCTCGCGCGAAGTCCTAACTCCGAGGTTGTCGCGCCAGCGCGCGGCGGGCGCCATTCTAGCACCGCTTATTAAGGGCTCTGCTGTCAGCCCGAAGGTCCGCAGTCAAGGTCCCTGGTCGCGATGACGGCCAACCAATTCAGGAGTGATCACGTTAAACTGCGCGACAGGTCGCCGACGCGCGTTGAGCAACCCCCCCGGGTTCTGGTAGTTTCGACCTCGCGCCACAGCGCTGACCGGCGGTCCACCGGCATTGTGCGCGGCGACTCGACAACTCTCTCGAACCCCAACCTAAGGCACGGCATGACTCGTTTCGTATTCACCACTGGTGGCGTGGTTTCCTCGCTTGGGAAAGGGATCGCCTCAGCCTCACTGGGCGCAATCCTAGAGGCGCGCGGACTGAATATCGCGATGGTGAAGCTGGATCCCTACATCAATGTCGATCCGGGAACCATGAGTCCCTTTCAGCACGGCGAGGTGTTTGTTACTGAAGACGGCGCTGAAACCGATCTCGATCTTGGCCATTACGAGCGCTTCGTGCGCTGCCGAACCAGTGCCAAAAGCAATTACACCACCGGCAGAATTTACGAGAGCGTGATTCGTAAAGAACGCCACGGTGAATACCTGGGTGCCACAGTACAGGTCATCCCGCACATCACCGATGAAATTAAAGCGTGCATTCGGCAAGGCGCCGGGGACGCGGAAATTGTAATGGTTGAAATTGGCGGCACGGTCGGAGACATCGAGTCACTGCCTTTTCTGGAGGCAATCCGTCAGATGCGGGTGGAGCTGGGGGCGAAAAACACGCTGTTTATTCATCTCACCCTGGTGCCCTACATCGGTTCGGCCGGCGAGATGAAAACCAAGCCGACGCAGCATTCAGTCAAGGAGCTGCGTTCAATCGGTATTCAACCGGATATTCTGCTGTGCCGCGCTGATCGACCGCTGCCGGATTCCGAGCGGCGCAAGATAGCGTTGTTCACCAATGTCGAGGAGCGCGCGGTCATTTCTGCGATCGATGCGGATTCCATCTATAAAATTCCGATGATGTTGCACGCCGAAGGACTCGACGACATCGTGCTCGAAAAGCTCGGCATTCAGGCGCCACCGGCGGATTTGAAAGAATGGCGGGCAGTGGTGGAAGCGCAGGCCAATCCAAGATTCGAAGTCAACATCGCGATGGTCGGCAAGTACGTCTATCTGACCGAATCCTATAAATCTTTGTCCGAAGCCCTCACGCATGCCGGCATTCACACGCATACGCGGGTCAACATCCGCTATGTAGATGCTGAGCTGATTGAACGCGAAGGCCCAGGAAGCCTCGCGCAGATGGATGCGGTGCTGGTGGCGCCCGGCTTCGGCGAACGTGGCATCGAAGGGAAGATAACCGCCGCGCAATATGCCCGCGAGCAGCGCCTGCCGTATTTCGGGATTTGTTTGGGCATGCAGGTCGCGGTGATTGAAATCGCACGGCATTGCGCCAATTTGCGCGAGGCCCACAGCACCGAATTCAGCAAGACGACGCGCCAACCGGTGATCGCGTTGATCACCGAATGGATGGCGTCGGATGGCTCGGTGCAACGGCGCGGTGACGGGGTAGAGAAGGGCGGCACCATGCGCCTCGGTGGACAACAGTGCAAGCTGGCCCCGGACAGCGTGGTCGCGCGTGCCTACGACACTGAAACGATTGTCGAACGCCATCGGCATCGCTATGAATTCAACAACACCTACATGATGGAATTGGAAGCGGCGGGGATGCGGATTGCCGGCCGCTCCATGGATGGCAATCTGGTTGAGATTATCGAGATCCCGAGTCATCCCTGGTTTGTGGGATGTCAGTTCCACCCGGAATTTACGTCGACGCCGCGCGATGGCCATCCACTGTTTACCTCCTTCGTGCGCGCGGCGCTGGCGCAGCAGCAGCGTACTAAGGTCGCGGGTCACCATGCGGCTGGATGATTTTGAAGTCGGTGGCGAACATCCGTTCTTTTTGATTGCCGGACCCTGCGTGATCGAATCCGAAGCGCTGTGCCTGGACGTTGCCGGTGCGCTCAAGGAAATGACGCAAGAACTCGCGATCCCGTTCATTTTCAAATCCTCGTTCGACAAAGCGAACCGCACCTCGCATGAGAGCTTTCGCGGGCCGGGTCTGGAGCGTGGGCTGCAAATTCTCGAAAAGGTAAAACAACAAATCAAAGTGCCGGTGCTGACCGACGTGCATGAAGATTCCCCGCTCGCGGAAATTGCCGCAGTCGTTGATGTGCTGCAGACCCCGGCCTTTCTGTGTCGACAGACCAATTTCATTCAGGCCGTGGCGCGCCAGGGCAAGCCAGTCAACATCAAGAAGGCGCAATTCCTCGCGCCATGGGATATGCAACACGTGGTGGCCAAGGCGCGTGCCGAAGGCAATCAGGCGATCATGGTATGCGAGCGCGGCGCCTCCTTCGGCTATAACTACTTGGTTTCAGATATGCGCTCGCTGGTCGTGATGCGCGAGACCGGTGCGCCGGTAGTTTTCGATGCTACGCATTCCGTGCAAATGCCCGGTGGCCAGGGCGCGAGTTCCGGTGGCCAACGCGAGTTCGTGCCGGCGCTCGCGCGGGCGGCTGCCGCGGTGGGGGTGGCTGGCATTTTCATGGAAACCCACCCCGCGCCTGAGCACGCGCTCAGCGACGGCCCAAACGCGTGGCCGCTCGCCCGCATGCGTGAATTGCTGCTGATCTTGAAAACCATTGATGCCACCGTGAAGCAGGCGGGCGTGATGCACCAGTGATGGGTAGGTGGCTCAAGCGCACCAAGCACGCAGGATAAGGCTGATCGACCAGGGGTTAGCCGCCGACAGTTAAGGAGTTCCAATGTCCGAGATTCACAAAATCCAAGCGCTAGAAGTGATGGATTCGCGCGGCAATCCGACGGTGCGCGCCGAAGTGTGGACCGCCAGTGGCGCGCGGGGTTCGGCCCAAGTCCCGTCTGGCGCTTCCACCGGTGAGCGTGAGGCGCTGGAATTGCGGGATGGCGACCCGCGTCGCTACCTGGGCAAGGGTGTCTTGCAGGCGGTGCGCCACGTGAATGAGTTGATTGCCCCCGCCATGCGGGGGCGCGAAGTCAGCGATCAAGCAGGCCTTGATCGCGCAATGATCGCGCTCGATGGAACGGCGAACAAAGCGCACCTGGGGGCTAATGCGACGCTCGCCGTGTCGATGGCGGCTGCCCATGCTGCAGCGACCGAGGCCAAGCTTCCACTCTATGCGTATTTCGAGGCGGCCGAGCGCTACACCATGCCGGTGCCCATGATGAATATCATCAATGGCGGCGCGCATGCGAGTAATAACGTCGATTTTCAGGAATTCATGATTCTGCCGGTGGGTGCTCCGAATTTTGCCGAGGCCCTGCGTTACGGCGCCGAAATTTTTCATGCGCTGAAGTCCGTACTCGCCCAGCAAGGGGCGAGTACGGCGGTCGGCGATGAAGGCGGCTTCGCGCCGGATCTCCCTTCGAACCAGGCCGCGCTTGATTTGATTGCCGATGCAGTCAAGCGCGCCGGCTTCACCTTAGGACAGGAAATCCTGCTGGGGCTCGATGTGGCGAGCTCCGAGTTTTACGTGGACGGCAGCTATCATCTCGCCTCCGAGAAGCGCCGCTTGTCCAGCCAGCAGATGGCCGACCTGCTGGCTAGCTGGTCGCGCGCTTATCCGATCATCAGTATTGAAGACGGCATGGATCAAAACGATTGGGACGGTTGGCGGATTTTGACTGAAGCGATCGGCAACCAGGTCCAGTTGGTCGGCGACGATTTATTCGTGACCGACACCGCGACCTTGCAACGCGGCATCGACAACCGCATTGCTAACTCGATCCTGATTAAGGTCAACCAGATTGGCACCCTGAGCGAGACTTTCGCTGCGATTGACCTCGCCCGACGCGCGAATTACACGGCAGTGGTCTCGCATCGTTCCGGCGAAACCGAAGACACCACCATTGCAGACATTGCGGTCGGCAAAGGGACCGGGCAGATCAAAACAGGTTCGCTGTCGCGCTCCGATCGCATCGCGAAATACAATCGGCTGCTCGTGATCGAACATGAACTGGGCGCGCGCGCGAGCTATCCAGGGCGCGCTGCGTTTTATAACCTGAGCTAAATAGCCCGCACTCACCACAATGGGATCAAAACGAGGAACCCGAGACAACTATTTAGGGTCGTCATCCCGGGCGGAGCGGCGTCAGACGCGCAGACCCGGGATCCATGCGGGTATGAAGTCCAAGATGGATCCCGGATAAGTGCTGCACACTTTTCGGGATGACGGGGTTGGAGTTACGCCGCGGAGACAGTGCGGGCTAGTTAGCGTGTTGCCCGGCCACGCTTATTATCAGGCGTCCTAAATGCTGCGCATCTTTGCGGGTACCTTGTGCGTCTTACTGCTCGCGCTGCAGTTGACCTGGTGGTTTGGCAAGGGCGGTCTGCGTGATGTCGGGAAGCTTGAGCAGCAGATTCAGGTGCAGGAAAAGGAACTCGAAGTGCTGGCCAGCCGCAATGGCAAACTTGCCGCCGAAGTGGTGGATCTAAAGCAAGGTCTCGAGGCCATCGAGGAAATTGCGCGCAGCGAAATGGGCATGGTGAAGGAGGGGGAAATCTTCTATCAGCTCATCGAACCGCCAACCGGCGCCGCCCACGCTGAGGTGGTCCCCGCGCCTGCGAGGGCCGCAGCGACGCCAGCCGCGCCATGACAAACAGCCATCTTCCCCGTTGCTGGGCCGTGATTCCCGCCGCCGGCAAAGGCGCGCGCATGGG
>JANOVQ010000172.1:0-3214 GCA_031417495.1 Pseudomonadota bacterium
TCCGGCCAGCGCAGCAAGGGCAGGACATCGCACTCAGCATTGATCGCCGCCTTCAGTACGTCGCTTATCGCGAACTGAAGAAAGCGGTGCAGAAGAATCAGGCCATTGCCGGTCTCATGGTGATTCTTGACGTGAACACCGGGGAGATTCTCGCGCTAGCCAATCAGCCTTCGTTTAATCCCAATAATCGTGGCGATCTTAAAGGTGAATATTTCCGCAATCGCGCCGTCACCGATCTCTTCGAACCAGGTTCAACGATCAAACCGTTTACGGTTATCGCGGCGCTGGAATCTGGCCTCTTCACGCCGACCACACCAATTGATACCGCGCCCGGGACCTTCAAGGTTGGCCGCCATGTGATCCGCGACGTCCACAATTATGGTGCGCTCGACGTCACTGGCGTGATCGAAAAATCCAGCAATGTGGGCGCGACTAAAATTGCGCTGGCGATGGACCCGCAGCAGCTCTGGAATGTGTTTAACGAGGTCGGTTTCGGACACTTGGCAGAAGTGGAGTTGCCCGGCGAGTCACTTGGGCGACTCGCGGACTATCGAAACTGGCGCGAGATCGATCAAGCGACGTTAGCGTTTGGCTATGGAATGTCAGTGAATGCGCTGCAGCTGGTACGTGCCTATGCTGCCATCGCAAGTGGCGGCATGCTTTATCCGGTTAGCGTGTTGCGTCAAACAGGGCCGCCGCAGGGCGTGCGGGTCATTGCGCAGCCGACCGCGGAGGCCGTCCGCTTGATGCTTGAACGCGTGGTGCAATCGGGCACGGGTAAGTCCGCACAGGTCTATGGTTATCGGGTCGCCGGTAAGACCGGTACGGTGCATAAAAACAACGATGGCGGTTACTCAGTAGATCAATATCGCTCAATGTTTGCGGGCTTCATGCCCGCGAGTGCACCGCGAGTTGCTGCGGTAGTGGTGATTGATGGTCCACGCGGTGGTCAGCACTATGGAGGATTGGTTGCCGCGCCGGTGTTTGCGAGTGTCATGCACGACGCTGCGCGGATCCTTAATCTGCCGGCCGATGCCTTGACCGAACCGGATCCAAAAGCGCTTCGCTTAGCGGCTAAGTCCAATGAAGCAAGCGCTGTTAGCGGCCAGGTACATTGAACCTCGTCGCCGATACCGCGAACGCCCCCACGTTGGCGACGATTTTTGCCGGCCTCGGCGCAGTGGCTCCCGTGCCCGACTCGCCCGTACACGGGCTTGCCATCGATAGTCGCCGCGTCAGAGCCGGCGATTGCTTCATCGCGTTAAGAGGCGCGCATGAAAGCGGCCTGTTGTTCGTTCCCGAGGCACTCGAAAACGGCGCGACGGCAGTGGGCGTAGATAGCTTGGAGTCGCTATTCACCGTGCCTGTCCCGGTGGTCAGGGTGCCACAGCTGCGCGAAAAACTGGGTGCTGTCGCAGCCAATTTTTACGGTCAGCCGAGTGCCAAGCTGCGGGTGGTCGCGGTCACCGGCACCAATGGCAAAACCACTGTCGCGCACCTTTGCGCGCAGGCGCTGACTTCGCTTGGCCAGCACTGTGGCTACATCGGGACCCTCGGCACGGGTGATCTGGATTCGCTGCAGCCTTCCGGGCTCACAACTCCTGACCCCATCCGGTTGCAAGGTGATCTTGCCAAGATGGTTGCGCAAGGCAAAGTTGCCGCCGCGCTCGAAGCGTCGTCGCACGCAATGTCTCAGTTCAGACTTGCCGGAACGCTGGTGAGCACCGCGGTCTTCACCGGATTGAGCCATGATCATCTGGATTATCACGCGAGCCCGCGGGCCTATTTTGCAGCTAAGCGATTACTCTTCGCGCAGCCTGGTTTGCGGCACGCCGTGTTGAATGGAGATGATTTGTGGGCAGCTGAGATCGCAGAGGCATTACCCAGTGATATTTCACTCACCACCTTTTCATTAGAAGACAGGGCGCAGCGGCGCCCACAGGAAACGCGCTTAGTTCTGCGTGATGCAGAATACCTGCCGCATCATTCCGTCCTTGAAATCGATACCCCACAGGGCACCGCGAGTATTCGAAGCCAGTTAGTGGGGAGCGTCAATGCACAGAATTTATTAGCCGCGCTCGGTGTATTGCTCTCCTTCGAGGTTCCGCTCGCGGCCGCTGCTGCAGCACTTGCGCAGGCGAAGCCAGTTCCTGGACGACTGGAGCACCACGGTGGAACCGCCGGTTCACCGCTGGTATACATTGATTACGCGCATTCACCGGACAGCCTCGAACGCGTCTTAAAAAGTTTGCGCGCCTTCGGGCCCGCGCGCCTGATCTGCGTTTTCGGCTGTGGCGGTGATCGAGATCGCGGCAAGCGACCGCTGATGGGACGGATCGCGGCCCAGTACGCCGACCAGGTGATTGTCACAACTGACAATCCACGGAGCGAGATTCCAGCAAGCATTGCCCACCAGATAATGGCCGGTGCGCGCGACACGTCGCACTTCACCCTGATCGAAGATCGCTCACGCGCAATTGAAACTGCACTGGCCGCGGCAACTCCCGCAGACATCGTGTTGATCGCCGGTAAAGGCCATGAAACGATGCAAGAAATCGCCGGGCAGCGATTCGCGCAGAGCGATCAACTCACGGTGCAGAAGTGGCTGGGGGGGCGACCATGATCGCGCTGTCCCTCACCGAAGTTGCAGCGACACTGAACGGCGAACTGCATGGAAATAACGCCCGTTTCAATGGCGTGAGTACGGACACCCGTACGCTCAAGGAAGGGGCGCTCTTTGTTGCACTCAAGGGCGAACGTTACGACGGGCATGATTCGCTCGCCGACGCGGCTAAACGTGGTGCAGTGGGTGCGCTTCTCGCCAAGGCATGCGACACGCATCTTCCCTCTGTCCGGGTCAGAGAAACGCGCCCAGCGCTGGGGATGCTTGCCAGACACTGGCGAAATCGCCACGTGCTGCCGGTGATCGGAATCACCGGCAGCAATGGCAAGACCAGCACCAAGGAAATGACTGCCGCGATCTTGCGCGAGCGCGGTCCGGTGTTGGCGACCAAGGGCAATCTAAATAACGACATCGGCGTCCCGCTAACGCTGTTCGAACTCTCATCGGCGCATCATGCCGCGGTCATCGAGATGGGCGCGAATGGACCGCATGATATTGCCGAACTGGCCGAGATTGCACATCCCACTGTCGGTGTGGTGACGATGTGTGGGCCGGCTCACTTAGCGGGCTTCGGATCGCTCGACCAGATTG
>JANOVQ010000173.1:0-3105 GCA_031417495.1 Pseudomonadota bacterium
GTACCGAATCCGAGCGGCATTTTGCCCGATGCCGAGGGCTTACGCGCCGCGGCGCGGCGGATCGCGAGCCAGTTTGGGCACGTGCTCCAAGACGAAGCCGACTACGCCCGACCCGCCGGTCTTGCGGTTTCCAGGCGCGTCTTCAGTATGGAGGCGGGAGAACTCACGAGTAATCTCAAGCTGCGACGTAAAGTGATTGAAACCCTCTATCAGCCTGCACTCGATGCGTTGTTTGCACGGCTCGAAACCGCCCACAGCGGCTTTTGTGAGCTAGTGTCCGAAGATGTCTGCGTGGTGAATTGTGAGGGGGAGCGATGAGTGTATTTCTGGTGACCGGAGCGAGTGGAGTCGTCGGCAGTGCAATCGTCCCTGTGCTGCTGAAGGAAACGGACGCCGAGATCCGAATCCTGTTACGGCCAAAGAAAGGCCAGCCGTTGATTTCGCGACTCGCGGATCTCAAGGCCTTCTGGCTCGCGAATTATGCTGGTCTTTCAAGTGAACTCATCGAGCAACGCATTCGCCCAATCGGCGGCGAAATCACCGAGCCCGCGCTTGGCCTGGCGGATGGTGATCGCGCGGAACTCGCGCGCAGCTGCACCAACATCATTCATTGCGCGGCGAGTGTGCGCATGAATCTGCCGCTGGCGGAAGCGCGCCAGACCGCACTGTTCCCCGTGCAAAGTGTGCTTGACCTTGGCAAATCGTGCGCGAATCTGCGCAAGGTGGAATTCATCAGCACGGTCGGTGTCGGTGGGCGTTGGGAAGGTCCGTTGCCCGAGCGCTGGATTACTGAGCCGCGCGAATTTCACAACACCTACGAAGCCTCGAAAGCCGAGGCAGAAACCTTGGTCCGGGCGGAAATTGACCAGGGTTTCCCAGCCACTATCCATCGCCCCAGCATGGTCGTGGGGGATTCAGTGACCGGCGCCGTGATTCATTTCCAGATTTTTTATTTCATCTGCGATTTCCTGAGCGGGCGCAGAACGTTCGGCTTCTATCCGAGCCTCGAAACCGGCACCTTGGATATCGTCCCGAACGATTATGTGGCACGCGCGATTGTGGCTTCGGCCTGCGATACCGCCACCAGCGGCAGCCTGTTCCATCTTTGTTCCGGCCCAGAACGCGCGGTGCGCCTGAAGGATCTGCGTGAGTTGGTGCGCCGCGAGTTCCGTGCCGCGAAGCGGATCGGCTGGTTACCAAAGATTGATTTTAGCCGGCAGAATTTCACAAGTTTGATGCACGCACTGGCAGTGTTCCTGCCGGCGCGAGAGCGGCGCGCGCTGGATACTTTGCCGATATATCTCGATTACCTGTCTGGCATCCAGAAATTTGGCAACGACGAAACCACGCGCAGGCTGCAGGGGTATGGCATCCAGGCGCCGCGCAACGACGAGGTGTTGGCAAGGGTGCTGGCGTATTATTTGAAGAACGCGCGCTGAGTTATTTCGCGGCCTGATTTTATTGGCATAAGTATTTTATGTGTGCCAGTATTCGGAGAAGTGTGCCTAATCTGGTTTCCTTCATGACTGATTCAAAACTTCGCAACGAAGTTACGCTTGGTCCGCAGGGGCGAGTCGTTATTCCCGCCAGTTTGCGTAGGGCGGCTCGATTTAGCCCCGGTGACCGGTTAGTCATCCGGCAGGAAGGCGAACGAATTGTGCTGGAGTCTACCAACGCCATTGAGCGTCGATTACAAGGAAGGTTCGTAGCAGTAGCGCGCGAAGTCGATTTGGTGGCTGAATTAATCGCGGACCGTCGTGCTGCGGCTAAACGCGAATCCGATGAATGACAACGGTACTCGATGCTTCGGCGTTGCTCGCGTTTTTACATCAAGAGGCCGGCGGAGCGAGTGTTCGGGAATACCTTGCCGATGCGGTAATTTCGAGCGTCAATTGGTCCGAAGTTGTGCAAAAGTCGCTAGTCAGCGGTGCTGACGTTCGGGGCATGCGCGAAGATCTTACGGACCTTGGATTGGTGGTTAGACCGTTCTCAGTTTGGCAGGCGGAGATGGCCGGCCGCTTAGCACCAGTGACAAGTCACCTAGGACTTTCGCTCGGTGATCGTGCCTGCCTCGCGTTAGCGCTAGATCTGGAGCTGCCGGTTCTAACCGCAGACCGAATATGGGCGAAACTCAGTATTAGATTGGATATACGAGTTATTCGATAGTCTCGAGGACACGATGATTCTTACTCAAACGGATCGCCACGCAGCCCGCCCAGCGCAAAAAAGCGTTGCAGGTCATCGAGATCTTTCCGCCGGATCGTACTGAGATCCGCGTGGAGTGCGCGTAACCGTGCGAGCGACTCTGGCGGGGTGATCCGATCCGGCGTTTTGATGACCACCAGAAACGGCACGATGAAGGTCGAGTAGAGGCGTGTTCCGGGCAATGCCACAGACGCGTGGCGCAGTTCTTCGAAGGTAAACGCTGCGCCCAGCGAGGCGCGATAAAGATGAGTGAACTCATCCGCGGCCGTTGGCGCGTTCATTCCGACAAAAAATTCCATCGAGCGCGCAGATCGTAGCCGCGCAAAATCCTCGATGTAAATCGCGCCGTTGCTAGCGACCAGCCGGCGCATCACTTTTAAACACGCTGCCATTTCCGTGACCGATGCGAGATCGTGCAAGGTCATGGTCGATATCGCTGCCTCGAAGCGGCGGGAACCCAAGGTCGTAAGTGTGATGATGTCCTCACACACCCATTCCACATTGGAGAGGCCAAGCTGACGCATATTCGCCGCGCCTTGTTCTAATAAGGCCGGAGCGCGATCCACCCCAACAAAATGCGTCCCTGGATTTACCGCCGCCAACTGCAGCAATTGCACGCCAGTGCCACAGCCCAAATCAACGCATGTCGCGCAGCCACCCAAGGTGCGGGAGATGCGTGCGCTGTGATAAAGATAACCAGCGGCGGTGCGACCATTGACTCGCCCGCCATCCTCCATCGCCGCCAGAATTCGCTGACTACCTAACGACTCGGAAGGGGGAAGGCCACGCGGTGCCTGCGCGCGCGATGTTAATTCACGCACAAACATCCCGGCCATGCGCAATGGATCAAGCAGAGCGTGGCTGCTCATGAGTTAAAGCAGGGGAATCAAATATTCTGAC
>JANOVQ010000174.1:0-5712 GCA_031417495.1 Pseudomonadota bacterium
GGCACCTCGATGTCGGCTCATCACATCCTGGGGCTGAAGCCGGTCCCAAGGGTATGGCTGTTCGCCATTTAAAGTGGTACGCGAGCTGGGTTTAGAACGTCGTGAGACAGTTCGGTCCCTATCTGCCGTGGGCGTTGGAGACTTGAAGGGAGCTGCTCCTAGTACGAGAGGACCGGAGTGGACGCACCTCTGGTGTTCCGGTTGTCACGCCAGTGGCATTGCCGGGTAGCTATGTGCGGACGGGATAACCGCTGAAAGCATCTAAGCGGGAAGCCTCCCCTGAGATTAGGTCTCCCTGGACCTTTAAGGTCCCTGAAGGGCCCTTGTAGACTACGAGGTTGATAGGCCGGGTGTGGAAGTCCAGTAATGGATGTAGCTTACCGGTATCTAATTGCCCGTGCGGCTTGACCATATAACGCTCAAGCGTTGTGAAGCCTGAATAACGCAGATTTGATGAGACTTTCAGCCTATCAATTGCTCAATTGTTTTTGGACCCGCTCTTAGCTAGGCGGGTCCAGGCCGGTTTGCCTGGTGATAATAGCGAACGGGAACCACCTGATCCCATCTCGAACTCAGAAGTGAAACTGTTCAGCGCCGATGATAGTGTGGCAGTAGCCATGTGAAAGTAGGTCATCGCCAGGCATCAAACGAGAGGCCCCGGCATTTTCGGCCGGGGCCACTCCACTCGATCAATCAAGTTCACGCGACTCATCCCTGACTGAGCTTCCTTTAGCAGCCGCCGACCAATCCCATCTCAGATATCCACAGCGTCCTGTGCCTCTCGTTTCAGTGCGCTCGCGATTGCGCGCTTAGCAGATAGGCCATTGCGCGCTTATGCTTGTCTGACAGGCTCAAGGCGTCATCTACCCAGTGCTCGACAGATTTCCGTAAGGAAGCAAAAGTTATACCTGCAAACTGAGCTTTTCTCCGCCTGATTAATTCCAGAGGCGAACGGGCGGTCAAGGATTTTACAAATTTCAGACCGGTCCCTGCCGGGACTACAAAATCAATAATGCCGATGTCGCGGAGGAATTCCGCTCGATAGCGGTTTGCAGTTACCGTCAGGCGATTTGCGACTGCAAGATCTGTCCTTGCCGCCAGCAAAGGGATTGCGCCCATGCCTGGATGCAAGCCGAAAAGCGACTCAGGAAAGCCGAAATTCGCGCCCTGCTCCGCGACAATTAAATGGCACGATAGAGCAGCCTCAAAGCCTCCTCCCTGAGCCTCGCCGCTAACCAACGCAATGGTTGCAAGCTGGTTTTGTCCGCACCCCGTCATATTGGCCCAAATTTCTTCGACCGCTGTTCTACCGTATTCAAGGAGCTCATTACGGGACCGGGACTGGATCAGCTTAAGAAATAACTTCAAGTCACCCCCTAGAGAGAACGTTCCCGCTATACGCGACGAGAGAACCTTGAAGCGAACGTCGCCGTATTCACCGCTGGCAATCCTGACTGAAATAGCGGAGAACTCGGTAAGAATTTGCTCAGAAATGTGTTTTGGAGAAAGTGGCGCCAAGTTCACCCAAACTGCGGCGTTTCGGCGGTCAAACTCCACCTCCAATAACGCCACCGGACTAGTTGGAGCCTCCGGTTGAGGTGTAAATTTAGCCAACTGTCGCGGCTGACGCCGCGCGACCGCTAGAGTGGTCATATCAACTTTCCAATCATTGGGGCGTCACTTGGTATATTTTTAATCGAGCACGGGTGCTGGGAGCCTCATCGCAAATGCTGCTGGCTATCGCGAGGAAGCCACCGCAGATTATCTGCAGCCCTGTCTATGCCTGCCGCACGCTACAAGATCTGTTGAATCTGTCGACATCACCCGAATCGATTAGTGCAGAATGCCTTTTCCTAATTGAGTGCCTCCGGCAAGTGAATTACGGCCTCCCCTGCCGCTCCAGACGAAGTGCAGAACAACCGATGACTGAGCAACAGATTTACCGCAGAGTCCGCAAAGTGGTCGCTGAGACGTTAGCGATAACGGAGCACGAGCTCCGTCCGGGAACGCGAATAACAGAAGACTTAAAGGCGGATTCAATGCAGGTAGTAGCTATCCTTATCGCGCTCGACGACGAGTTCGACACAGAATTCCGTCCAGAGGATATTCCATCTCAGTCAGTGACTCTCAGATGGATAACTGAATTTGTGGCACTAACGATCACGGCCCAGCAAACCAGAGCCTGAGCGAGTGGCGAGCTCCCGCGTCTTTGTAACGGGACTTGGCGCAACCTCTGCATTCGGACTCGGTGTTAGTGCCCTCTGGCAAGGGTGTTCGATTGGCGATAGCAAGGTCGAACCCATCCCAGCCCACTGGGATCTTTATCATCGAGCGACAAGTCGGGTGTGGTCTCCTCTGCCCCCGATCGATTTTTCGACACAGGGGTTCTCGCTGACTGAAACCCTAACCAGTAGCGTTCCTGCTTTACTTGCTGTAACCGCGAGCAAAGAAGCAATGCTCCAAGCTGCGGCAGAAGACTTTCTGCTACGAGCAACCACCGCAGTTCAAGTTCGGGCGGGGGTTTTTCTCGGGACAGGATTCGGGGGCGCAAAGGCCCCCTTCGACAATTATCGCGCGCATCTCCTTGGCGGGATGAAAGCGCGATTGAACACGCTTCTCAAAGAATTTCCAAATGACCTCCAGATCGAAGAGCAGCTCTCCGCGCTCAAAGCCCATCCGCGCGTGAATCCCCTGGTGATATGTCAAACGATGCCCAATGCGGCGAGTGCTGGATTAGGGATCCGATATGGCATAAAAGGCCCAAACGAGACCGTTTGCTACGCGTGCGCCTCCAGTACGGTTGCGATTGGTCGCGCGTTCCAGGCAATCCAGCGTGGTGAACTGGATTTCGCGATAGCAGGAGGGGTCGAACATCTAAATGACAGAGCGGGTGGCGTGTTCATGGGATTCGACCGCCTGCAAACCTTGGCGAAGCCGCACGAAATGGTCGGTTCCGAAAATAGGCCTTTCGACTTCGAACGCTCAGGTTTCCTGTTCAGCGAAGGGGGTGCCGCTGTGCTGATAATGGAATCCGAGACGTCAGCCCATAAGCGCGGGGTAAGGCTGCTCGCCGAAGTGACTGGTTTCGCGCTGACCTCTGATGCGCTATCGATGGTTGCGATGTCGGAGGAAAACAGCTCCGTACCGACAATGTTCGAACAAGTGCTTGCCTCAGCCGGCCTCCAAGCAGCGGACATCGGTTACATCAATGCGCATGGCACTTCCACGCAGCTCAATGACAGGGTCGAGAGTAAGCTAATTGAAAAGAATTTTGGCAATAAGGTCAGAGTGAATAGTACGAAGTCAATTCTTGGCCATACAATCGGTGCCAGCGGCGCATTCGAGGCGATTGTGACGGTCAAAAGCCTTCAAGAACAAACAACCCATGTTTCCCGGAACCTCCAAAACCCAATTTCCAATCTAAATTTCTGCAATGAAACTGCCTACCATGATTTTGAATTCGCGCTATCCCACAGTTTCGGATTCGGTGGCCATAACGCTGCCTTGATTTTTCGTCGTGCCACCTAGCATTAAAGAAGGGCGCTGCGGACGGCATTCTTGTGGGACTCACAACTGCCGCTCCCACAACCCAACACTTCGGCTCAGCCATTGGGCGACCTGTCACCGCGCGCAACGATGATTCCGGCTTCGCCAATCGGAGCGCCATTTAGTCGTACGTCCGAGCATCTGGACGATCACGAATTAGCTTCTGTCGCTCATCCTGATTTGCGCGCTTCGCAAGGCAAGCTGATAGCAGAAGAGGCCGATTCACTGGGCGAGCTCGCGCAAGCGAGGATCCGCTTCGGCATGAACATCGCGTTTATTCTGCTGGGCTTAATTGCATATCGTCATGATCCGACCATCGGTTTGGCCTGGGTGTGGGCGACGTTCAGCGTTTGTGCGCTCTCTGCATTGTCGCTCTATGTTTGGGCGCGCATGCTCGGCACAACGCTGCGCGATCCTCGTTGGCGAGCCGCTCAGCGAGTGGCCAGTATCGTCATCGACAACGTTGCAGTGACCTGGTTGCTCTTCTTCGGAGGCCAGGCATTGGCGGGTGCGTATGGCGTGTATTTGTGGATTACGATCGGATATGGGATGCGCTTTGGGTTGCGTTATCTGTACGGAAATCTCGCAGCTTCAATTATCGGATACGCGCTGGTCACTCAGTTTTCGCCCTTCTGGAAAAGCAACCCCTCTCTTTCACTCGGACTTGGCATAGCGCTTGTAGTCGTGCCAGCTTATGCGGCGTTTCTAATCAAACGGCTAAGGTCCGCAGTTGCCGATGCGCGCCTGGCCTATACGGCGAAAAGTGATTTTGTGGCGAATATGAGCCACGAGTTACGCACGCCACTGCACGGCATTATCTCGGTCGCCGATCTACTGGGCCGTACGGACGCCTCGGCTCAGCAAAAGGAGATGTTCCGCATCATCTCGGTTTCCTCCAACACGTTATTGGATCTAATCAATCGCATTTTGGACATCAGCAAGTTTGAAAATGGGACTTTCGCGATTCAGCGCGAACAGATGAATCTACACGCTGTGGTGAATGACACCTTGACCATTCTCCGACCACAAGCGCAAGCTAAGGGATTGCTTCTCGATTTCTTCATTGATTCGACCGTCGAACCAAACGTCATCGGGTCGCCTCGGCAGCTTCAGGAGATATTAATTAATCTCTGTGGCAATGCTGTTAAGTTCACGGATAGCGGAACGGTCCGATTAAATATCGGCCGCGTTCATTCTGAAGATGACCGAGACGGCGTTCACTTCGAGATAGTTGACACTGGTCCCGGGTTAGCGCAAGAACATCTCGACAAGATATTCAATCCCTTTTATCAAGCCGACGGCAGCGTTACGCGCAAGCACGGAGGCACGGGACTGGGTACCGCCATCGCCCGTGAACTCGTGCGCCTTATGGGTGGTCGAATCTCCGTTGAATCCAAGGTTGGGTCAGGCACCACCTTCCACATCAATTTAGCCTTCGAGCGGCCGAACACAACGACTGAAACAGCCATTTTTTATCCGCTTGAGGTTGCGGTGTTGGCTGGTTCAGATAACTTCGATGCTATCGAGACCGCGCTAACGTCCCTGGGTGTGCAAACGATTAGCATCAATCCAAAAATAGGCTCCAGCCTCGCCCTCTTATCTACTCCACCGGCGGCAGTTTTTGTAGATCTCAACGTGATTCATGAAACTGCTGCCGCCGTTAGAGGTTCGATCTGTCGCAATGTCGAGAAAATCCTGTTCCCGGTCTGTGCGCTTGGCGCTGACTCAGCTCGTCAGCTCGCGATCGAACTGGGCTATAACAGCTTTATCTCTCTCTCTGAATCCGGATCTGGTTTCGCGAGACTCCTTAGTATGGCAACGGCGCTACGCAAGGATCATGTTTCGCACAGAGTCTCCAAGGAGAGTGAGCACAGAATTAAAATTCTGGTTGCAGAAGACAATCCAACAAACCAGACAATCGCGCGACTTGCGCTTGCCGAAGGCGGGTTCGAGTGCACCATCGTCGCGGACGGCGAAGAGGCGCTAATGGAATTGGCCGAAAACACATACGCCGCCGCCATCATCGATATGCACATGCCGACCATGGATGGCATGGAAGTGGCGCGGCTCTATAATTTTTCGGTAACAGAGCCTGAGCGGCGGATTCCGCTGATCATGATAACGGCGGACAGTCGCCCAGAAGCCGTTGCGGATGCCGAGCTTGCG
>JANOVQ010000175.1:0-8791 GCA_031417495.1 Pseudomonadota bacterium
GACATTCGCAAAGTTGTGCAGGCGCTCGATATCCCCGTGCGGCAGGTATTAATTGAATCGCGGATCGTGGTCGCGAACGAGGATTTCAGCAAAGATATCGGGGTTCGCTTCGGCTACAGCCACATCAATAACCGCAAGAATCTAACCCTGGACCAAAACGGCAAATCGGACTTAATCAGCACTATCGGTGGCAGTATCCCGGGTGACGTTAATTACGGCCAGAACACCACATTCAACACCGATGACCAAGAGAATTACATCGTCGATCTACCGATCGCCGGCCCGGCCGCCGCGTTCCGTTGGTCGATTGGTAAGCTTGGTAGTTACCTTCTGCAGCTGGAGCTGTCCGCTCTGCAGGTGGAAGGCCGCGGTGAAGTGATCGCGAGCCCACAGGTCATTACCGCGAACCAGAAAGAGGCCATCATCGAGTCGGGCACCGAGATTCCCTATCAAGAGGCGAGCTCAAGCGGCGCTACCTCCGTCTCCTTCAAGAAAGCGGTGCTTAGTCTCAAGGTCACCCCGCACATTACGCCGGATGACCGTGTGATCATGGATCTCACCGTGAACCGGGATTCCATCGGGCAGATATTTGCCGGTGTCCCGAGTATCGATACCAACGAAGTGAACACTCAGGTGTTGGTGGACAACGGAGAAACGGTGGTGCTTGGGGGCATTTTTGAATCCAGCCATCGAACGGACAAAGACAGCGTGCCGTTCTTTGGCGAGCTGCCGTATCTGGGCAATCTGTTCAAGCGGACTGGGGTAACTGCTAAAAAGCAGGAATTGCTTATTTTCGTCACGCCTAAAATTCTCAAAGAGTCGCTCTCCGTCTCTGCGCGTTAACGCGCTCCCTGTCGTCAAACGCGGGCCCCTGAGTCCCGCGTTTTCTTTTGCAAGACCTGCAGCGAACTGCAACAATCGACCGCGGCGAACGCGAGATAGGATTGCAGGTGGATGTCGCAGCACACGCGGATTTTTTTGATTGGCCCCATGGGTGCAGGGAAAACCACCATCGGCAGACGGCTTGCCAAGGTCCTCAAACGTCGCTTTATCGACTGCGATCACGAAATCGAACAACGAACAGGCGCCGCGATTTCACTTATTTTTGATATCGAAGGTGAAGCGGGTTTTCGCCAGCGCGAGCGGCGGCTCATCGACGAGCTGACGCAGTTGGATGACACGGTTCTGGCGACCGGTGGCGGTGCTGTGCTCGACGCGGGTAACCGCGCCGCGCTATCCACCCGCGGCTTCGTTGTGTACCTGTATGCGGGGTTGGACGAGTTGCTCGCGCGCACTCGCAATGACGTTAATCGGCCACTCTTGCAAACACCAGACCGGGCGGCGCGTCTGCAGAGCATCATCGCAGAACGTAACCCACTGTATCAGGAAGCCGCCCAACTCAGCATTGATACCAGCGCGTTTTCCATCGGTGAAATTGTCGCGCGGATCCGCGAAGCCATCTCGGCATGATTAAGCTAACAGTTGAGCTAGGTTCAAGGAGCTATCCGATCCTTATCGGGAACGGCCTGCTGAACGATCCCAAGTTGATCAGCGGAGCGTTTGCCGCACGCCAAATCCTCATCGTCAGTAACGAGACGGTCGGCCCGCTGTACGCCGAGCGGCTGTCGGCAAATTTTTCGAATTGCGTCGTCAATACGCTCCTGCTTCCGGATGGGGAGGCTTACAAAACGTTGGCGAGTTTCGAATTGATCATGACTGGGTTAATCGAGGCTCGTTTCGAGCGTAGCTGTACGCTTGTGGCGTTGGGTGGAGGCGTGGTTGGGGACCTCGCTGGTTTCGCCGCAGCCACCTATCAACGCGGAGTCGGTTTCGTCCAGGTCCCAACCACCCTTCTTGCGCAGGTCGATTCGTCGGTAGGCGGAAAAACGGCGGTTAATCACCCGCTGGGCAAGAATATGATTGGCGCGTTCTATCAGCCACAGTTAGTGATCGCCGATCTCGATACCCTGCACAGCTTGCCCGAGCGCGAATTCAAGGCCGGTCTCGCTGAAATCATCAAGTACGGCTTAATTGATGATTTCGAATTCTTTCAATGGCTCGAACACCACATGGCGCGCCTGCTGGCGCGTGATCCAGACGCGATAGCGCATGCGGTGGAACGTGCCTGTCGCGATAAGGCCCGGATTGTGGGGCTCGATGAACGTGAAGCCGGGGTGCGCGCCTTGCTTAATCTCGGCCATACTTTTGGCCACGGCATTGAACTCGCGCTGGGCTATGGCGAGTGGATCCATGGTGAGGCAATCGCGGCCGGGATGTGCATGGCTGCCCGAATGTCGGTGCGCCTTGGGCTATTGGCTCCCGCAGCGTGCGCGCGTGCCGTAGCACTCATCGCGAGCGCCGGCTTGCCCACTGCGCCACCGCCTGAACTCGCCCCTGCCGAAATCCTGGCGGCGATGCAGGTTGATAAAAAAAACAAAGACGGCCGAATTCGCCTGGTGTTGCTGCACGCACTCGGCGCTGCCGCACTCGTCGAGGATTATGCGGCAGCGGCGTTGCAAGCAACTTTGGCCGAGTCCTAAGGAACCCACTGCGGTGTCGGAGCTTCCTGCCACGCACAACGCAGCAGCCCCTGACCCAGGCAAGCGCCTCTGCGCCCCTTACGCAGTGACGCTCGCCAATTCTCGCGGCCGAAAATACCCAGAACCACCACCCCGCTGGCGTGATGAATTTCAGCGCGATCGTGATCGCATCATTCACAGCGCGGCTTTTCGACGTCTTGAGTACAAGACGCAGGTGTTTGTTAATCACGAAGGCGATATGTTCCGCACTCGTCTTACGCATTCGCTGGAGGTTGCACAAATCGCGCGCACCATCGCGCGGGCCTTAGGCGCCAATGAAGATCTCACGGAAGCCATCGCACTGGCGCACGACTTAGGCCACACGCCATTTGGACATGCAGGTCAGAGCGCCCTCAACGGTTGCATGGCTGCGTATGGAGGATTCGAACACAATCTGCAGTCGTTGCGCGTGGTCGAAATGCTCGAAGAGCGCTATCCCGCATTCCCGGGCCTGAATCTTCTGTTTGAAACCCGGGAGGGAATTCTTAAGCATTGCAGTGTGGCGCGGGCGCGGGGACTGGGCGACATGGGATTACGCTTCATTACCGGCAGCCAGCCCTCGCTTGAAGCGCAGATCGCCAATGTGGCGGATGAAATCGCCTACAATCATCACGACATTGATGATGGGTTACGCGCGGGCTTGCTGGAGGTGGAACAGCTGCGCGCTTACACGCCGTATCTGGAAACCGAGCGCAGGATGACACGACAGTGGCCGCACATGGAACCTAAACGGCTGCGCTATACAGTGATTCGCGAAATGCTGAATTTCTTTGTCTCCGAGTTGCTGATGGCGACCTTGGCGCGTCTGCAGGTGACCGAGATTCGCTCTCTGGAATCGGTCCGCGCCCAACAGGCGCCGTTACTTGAGTTCGAGCGCGCCACGACCAGCTTGCATCTGGAATTGAAACGCTTACTGCGGCACGAGCTCTACGAGCATCCGCGCGTGCTTGAGATGGCCGAGAAATCACAAAGGATTATCCGCAACTTGTTCGAAGTCTTCATGAATCATCCGGTCGAACTGTGTGCGCCTGCACCATTTCCCACTGTTGAGTCTCAGGCCCGAGCAGTCTCCGACTATATTGCTGGGATGACAGATCGTTTCGCGATTGCCGAGCACGCGCGGCTTGTGCGCGCGCTTTGATTGAGCGCACACGAGGGGAAAGACCATGAATACTGACCGCGATGAGAGTACGCGAGAAGACCTGACGGACGCACCGGAGACGCGCGCATTTGCCCACGACGGTGGGCCGCGCGGACTTTATCTGAACCCAACCTTGCAGCAGCGACTCGACCTCATCGAACATCTGATCGAGTTTGGACGGCAGATCATCGTACTCAGTGGCAGCGTCGATAGCGGGAAGTCGACGTTGCTGAATTATTTCACGGTCAGTCAGCGCGCCAGTTGGTTTCCGATCCGGATGCACGCCGGCCCTGGCCTGACCAGTGACGGTTTGCTCGCAATACTTGCGCAGGAATTAGACGTTGCGGTCGAGGAGCAGCAAGAGCCGGTTTCGAGTGAGCAAATACGCCAGCGCATTGCTACGCTCGAACGCGCTGGAAAGGTCGTCGTGCTGTTGGTGGATGACGCCGAGCAGCTGAGCCCGGAAACTGCCACGTTGGTGGTTAAGCTTGCCCATGCCGACGATCAGTACGCGGAACTCAGGGTCTTGTTGGCGGCGGATTTGGATCAATCAGCGTTGCTGGAAACCCTCCAGCGCGCACATCCCCAGCATGGTCTGGTGCACGTGGTCGAGATTCCGCGCTTAACCGACACGCAGGTTCAGGCGTTGATCGAGCAGCGTCTGCAAGGCGTGGAACTTAAGGCAGCCGATTATTTCTCAGTCAATGACTATGCGCGTATCGCGGCTGCCGCCGGCGGCTTGATCGGCAAGGCGATGACCCTCGCTCGTCAGCACGTGGCGGGAATCGCGGCGCCAGCGACACGGCATGAGCCACGCACAAGAAACAAGGGTCTCACCCGCGCGCATGTGAACTTGATCTTTGGCCTTTTGGCGATCACTGCGTTAACCGTTGGCGCCTGGTTCGCGACCCGCAACCCGTTGGCGCCATCCTCTGCCCAAACTGAAACGGTGGCTTTAACGCCAGCACCAGTCGCGGAGCCGGTAACGCCCGACACGGAAAGTCTGCCGCCGACTGAGCCATTAACGCTGGAAAGCGAGTTAGATGTGCCGCTGCCAGCGACTTCTAAGGAGTCCGCCCAAGAAGCAGCCGATGAGTTAGTAACAGCGCCTCAGTCGACTGCGCCAACTCTCTCACCGACAGCGGCAAGTGAGACTTCGGCGCCGCCAGCGGTGCCGGTGCTCCCCACCGAAAGCACGCCTGTGACAGCGGCAACACCCGGCACGCAGCCGGGCCCGCGCGAATCTGCAGAGCCCCTGGCGAAACCGCTGGGGGCGACTCCGCCGGCTACCCGCGAGCCGTCGGCGGTGGTTGAACCCGCCAAGAAAGTTCGCGTGGAAGCGCGGCCTGCGCGAGCGAACAAGAAGCCAGCCATCCCGCCGCGTGCCCAAAAGCCGACCAAGGTCAGCCCGGCAGGACCGCTGGTCAGTCATTTCTCCGCCGATTGGCTGCGCAAGCAGCCGGCCAATGCACACACCGTGCAACTTTTTGGTGTGCGCGACCGGAGCGCCGCCGAACGCTATCGCACGCGCCACGGGATTAGCCAACAGAGCGCGGTCTTAACGGGCTCGCTCAATGGGAAACCCTGGTATGTAGTGGTCTATGGGTATTACCCAAATCGCGCCGCAGCGCTTACCGCGATGGCTCGCCTACCTGCTCCACTGCGGGCGACCAAACCCTGGGCCAGATCGATCGGCAGTCTGCGCAGCGCTATGCAATAGCCCCAGCTGGGGTTGGATGACACCCCGCGCGGGGCGACGCTATAATCCCCGTCCTTTTGTCCCCCGGTGGGACTGCCGAGGGCTGTTCCAGCCTGTGGCTATAACTAATGTGGTGAATGGGGCTGATTCCTGCCGGGGTGGTGGGCGCGCAGTCCCTGAAAACTAGGTAGCAAGCATGGCGACCACAGAAACCCACTTCCCGCAGTTGGGACGACCCGCTCACGGGCTGTATGACCCCCACTTCGAACACGATTCCTGCGGCGTGGGTTTTGTAGTGGATATCCAAGGGCGCAAGTCACACACCACCATCGAACGCGCGCTGACCATTCTCAAAAATCTCGAACATCGCGGCGCCTCAGGCTGTGAAATCAACACGGGCGACGGTGCCGGTATTCTGATTCAGATGCCGGACGCGTTTCTGCGCCACCAATGCGCGCAGTTGGGGTTTGCACTGCCGAGTGCCGGGGCGTATGGCACGGGACTGGTGTTTCTGCCGCATGATCCCGCGGCCGCCGAGTTCTGCCGGGCCGAATTTGCGCGTGTCATCGGCGAAGAAAACCAGGTGCTGCTCGGCTGGCGGATGGTGCCCTACGACGACAGCAGCATTGGTCCCAGCGCGAAAGCCTGTGAACCCGCGTTCCAACAAATTTTTATCGCGCGCGACCCGACCTTGACCGACGTCGAGGCCTTTGAGCGCAAGCTGTATGTGATTCGCAAGCGCGTCGAACACGCGATCTGGAATTCAGCGCACACCGAAAAGGCGCTGTTCTATGTCCCCAGTCTCTCGCATCGCGTGCTGATCTATAAGGGCATGCTCAACGCGGCGCAGGTCGGCTCGCAGTTTCCGGATCTCTGCGATCCGCTGGTAGTCAGCGCGCTCGCCTTGGTCCATCAGCGTTTTTCGACCAATACCTTTCCGTCCTGGCCGCTCGCGCACCCGTTCCGTTACATCGCGCACAACGGCGAAATTAACACGCTGCGCGGCAACATCAATTGGATGCGTGCGCGTGAAGCGTTATGCGAGTCTTCGCTATTCGGCGAAGATCTCAAGAAACTGTTTCCGATTGTGATCGAGGGCAGCTCGGATTCGGCCAGCTTCGATCAGGTACTTGAGTTCCTGCACATGGCGGGTCGTCCGCTGCCACTCGCCATCCTGATGATGATTCCCGAAGCCTGGAGCGCGCACGAACAAATGGACGCGGCACGTAAGGCGTTCTACGAGTACCACGGGTGTCTGATGGAACCCTGGGACGGTCCAGCCTCGATTGCGTTCACCGACGGCAAGATTATCGGTGCCGTTCTGGACCGCAATGGGTTGCGGCCCTCGCGGTACTACGTGACCAAGGACGGCATGGTCGTGATGGCCTCGGAAGTGGGGGTGTTGGATTTCTTGCCCGAGAACATCGAAATTAAAGAGCGCCTGCATCCGGGACGAATTTTCCTGATCGATACCGAGGCAGGCCGAATCATCGAAGACGCCGAACTCAAGCAGCGTTACATCGATCAATATCCTTATGCGGAGTGGTTGCAGGCACACCACATTCCGCTCGCGTCGCTCACCAAGCCCGCGCATGTCCACAGCGTTGATCACGATACGGTACTGCAGCGTCAGCAAGCGTACGGCTACACCCATGAGGATCTGCGCATTCTCATGCAGCCAATGGCCGAGAAAGGCGAAGAACCGCTGGGCTCAATGGGCACTGATGCCGCCTTGGCGGTGCTCTCGAATCGGCCGCGTCTGCTGTTCGACTACTTCAAGCAGTTGTTCGCGCAAGTCACGAACCCGCCGCTGGACGGCATTCGTGAGGAGTTGGTGACCCAGATCTCGACGCCGATTGGGCCGGAAAGCAATTTATTGTCGCCCACCGCACAGAGCTGTCACCGCATCAAGTTGGTGTCTCCGGTATTGAATAACGAGGACCTCGCGCGCCTGCAACATGTGACAGTCCAGCAATTCAGCGCGACGACGATCACTGCGCTTTATCCGATTGCCGAGGGCAGCGCCGGCTTGGAAGCTGCACTTGCGCGTTTGTTTGCGGCGGTGGATGACGCGGTGGATGCGGGCTATTCGTTTGTGATCATTTCGGATCGCGGGATGAACGCCGAGCAGGCGCCAATCCCTTCCCTGTTGGCGATTGCGGGTACGCATCATCACCTGGTGCGGAATGGGCGGCGTTTGCGCATAGGACTCATCATTGAATCCGGTGAACCGCGCGAAGTGCATCATTTCTGTGCCTTGCTGGGCTATGGCGCAGATGCGATCAATCCCTATCTTGCGTTCGAAACCCTCTACGACATGATCCAGCAGGGCATTATCAAGGAGTCGGCGGTTAAAGGCCGCAAGCTACCGGAACCGGTGCATGATGCGGCGGTCCGCAACTATCTCAAGGCCGTCAACAAAGGCTTGGTGAAGGTGATGTCGAAAATGGGCATCTCCACCATCCAGTCCTATCGCGGCGCGCAGATTTTTGAAGCGGTTGGGCTCGACAAGGCCTTCGTCAATCAATACTTCACGTATACCGCATCGCGGGTTGGCGGGATTGGGCTCGCGCTGATCGAACGCGAAATCAGTCTGCGCCATCACGCCGCGTTTCCGACGCGTTTGATCGGTAAACCGGATCTTGACTGGGGTGGAGAATATCAGTGGCGCCGTGAGGGTGAGTATCACCTGTTCAATCCTGATACGGTCTTCAAGCTGCAGCATTCGACGCGCGCCGGACAGTACCGCATCTTCAAAGAGTACACCGCTGCAGTCGATCAACAGAGTGAGCATCTCGCGACCTTGCGCGGCTTGTTTAAGTTCAAGCCGGCAGCGAAATCCGTGCCGATTGACGAGGTGGAAGCGGTCGCCACAATCCTCAAACGCTTCCATACGGGCGCGATGTCCTATGGCTCGGTGAGTGCGGAAGCCCACGAGACCCTGGCGATTGCGATGAATCGCCTCGGCGGTCGCTCCAATACCGGTGAAGGTGGTGAAGATCCTGCGCGCTTCAAGCCCGATGCAAATGGCGATCTGCGCCGCTCCGCGATCAAACAGGTAGCGTCGGGACGTTTTGGGGTCACCAGTGAATACCTGGTCAATGCGGACGACCTGCAAATCAAGATGGCGCAGGGCGCGAAGCCCGGTGAGGGCGGGCAACTCCCTGGGCACAAGGTCTATCCGTGGATTGCCAAGGTGCGGTACTCGACTCCCGGTGTGGGGCTGATTTCACCGCCGCCGCACCACGACATCTACTCGATCGAAGATCTCGCGCAATTGATTTACGACTTAAAAAACGCGAATCCTCGGGCTCGTGTATCGGTCAAGCTGGTAGCCGAAGCCGGGGTCGGGACCGTCGCGGCGGGTGTCGC
>JANOVQ010000176.1:0-8091 GCA_031417495.1 Pseudomonadota bacterium
TTCCGCAAAAACCTTGAGTAAGTCAAACTCAGTACTCGTTAACGCAATTTCATTGCCCGACCGATCGAATAACTGCCGGCTATCGAGGTCCAGGGCGGCCATGCCGATCACCACGCGACGGTTCGCCAGCAGGTCGGCCGCCGGCGCGGGACCGAGCGGTTCGCGCTGATACCGCCGCAGCACGCTTTTCAGGCGTGCGCGCAATTCGCGCAGATCGAAAGGCTTCCCAAGATAATCATCTGCGCCGACCTCCAGGCCCACGATGCGATCCACTGTCTCACCGGCGCCAGAGACGATGATGATCGCGATGTCGTATTGCTCGCGGATAAAGCGCGCCAAGGATAGACCGTCTTCGCCAGGCAGCCCGATGTCGAGCAGCACCACATGGGGCGCGCTGTCGGCCAGGATCGCGCGGGCTTCATGGCCATTCGCGGCGGCCAAGACCTTGTATTGGTTACCGCCGAGATAATCTTCGAGGAGCTCACGCACCGTCGTGTCATCGTCCACGACTAACACCGTGACTTCAGGATCGGCACTCATCACATACTCCGGCTGGAACTCGCGGCCAGCATAGCGCAAGAAAGTGCGACCCGCAGCGCGCAGCGCGCGCGCCCGTTGACGCCTCCACCGCGCTTTCGTACCTTGCCTCTGGCCAACCCAAACTGTTTTCCGAGGACGCTTGGTTATGCCTTTTCGAATCTCTGTCGATACTGGCGGAACGTTCACGGATGTGGTGGTGACCGACGCGGCCGGCCGCTTTACGATCGGCAAGGCGTTGACGGATCGGCAGCGCGCGTTCGCGAGTATCGAAGCGGGACTTGCGCTGGCGGCCGCGCAGCTTGGGGTCTCCACTTCGAGCCTGCTGGCGGAAACCTCAATGTTTCTGTATGGCACCACGCGCGCCACCAATGGCATCATTGAGCGCAAGATTGCCCGCACTGCATTTCTTACCACCGCCGGTTTTCCCGACATCCTATTGCTCAAAGAAGGGGGTAAGGCGGAGCCCCACAATCTCCAAATGGAGTATCCCGATCCCTACATTCCGCGGCGCTATACCTTCGAAGTGAGCGAGCGGATCAACGCCGAGGGCGGGCGCGAAACGGCCTTGGACGAGCAGGCTTTGCGCGCCACGCTCGCGAGTTTTCCGCGGCGGGGTATCGAGGCGATCGCGGTGTGCCTGTTGTGGTCGATCGCGAACCCCAGCCATGAACTGCGAGTCGGGGAAATCATTACTGAGTTGCTACCGCACATCCCGTTTACGTTGTCGCATCAACTCAATCCCATTCTGCGTGAATACCGGCGTGCGTCATCCACCGCCATTGATGCCTCTTTGAAGCCGTTGATGCAGCAATATCTCGCCGATCTCGAAGCGGATTTGCGCGGCGCCGGCTACCGCAACGATATTCTGGTTAGCACCTCCTTTGGCGGCGTCATGCATCTCGCCGATGTCGTGAAACGCCCCATCTATCTCGTGAAGTCCGGACCCGCGATGGCGCCGATTGCCGGACTTGCCTATGTCGAAGCGGAGGGCCTGCCCAGCAATGTGATCGTGTGTGATGCCGGGGGGACTACGTTTGACGTGAGCTTGGTGCGCGACGGTAAAGTGGAATTCTCGCGCGATACCTGGCTCGGGCCGCAATGGACTGGCGATAACCTCGGCATGGCCTCAGTCGCGGTGCATTCGATTGGCGCAGGCGGCGGTTCGGTTGCGTGGGTCGATTCCGGTGGCTTGTTGCGGGTGGGTCCGCAATCGGCGGGCTCGGAACCGGGGCCCGCCTGTTATGGTCGTGGCGGTGATTTCCCCACAGTCACCGATGCCGCAGTCGTGCTGGGGTATTTCGACCCGGCGCATTTTCTGGGTGGTCGCATGCCGTTGGATGACGTGGCGGCGCGGCGCGTGATCGGCCGTCTCGCGGAGATCCTGCAGCAAAGCGTCGAACGGGCGGCGTGGGCGATCGTTGCCGTCGCAAGCGAAAACATGATTCAGGCGATCAAGGAACTGACGATCAATGAGGGTATCGATCCGAGCGATTCCGCATTGATCGGGGGCGGCGGTGCGGGCGGGCTTAATATCGTGACCATCGCCCAGGAACTCGGTTGCCGTACCGTCCTCGGCCCACGGACGGCCGGCGCGCTGTCAGCTTCAGGCATGCAGTTCTCCGACGTCATCACCGAAGCCGGTGCCAGTAAGCTCACCGCCTCGGATGACTTCGATTTCGCGGGCGTCAATCGGGCCCTCGCCGAGATCGATGCCCGTCTTGCGGAGTTTGCGGGGCGTTTGCGCGAGCGTGGATTCCAAAATCTCACGACGCAGTATTTCGTTGAGGCACGCTATCGCTTTCAGGTATGGGAACTCGAGGTGGAAGTCGCGACCGACAAATTCGGCCATCCGCGCGACGTGGCTGCCTTAGTTCAGGAATTTCATCAAGTGCACGAGCGGGTGTTCGCCGTGCATGATGAAAATAATGCGGTGGAGTTTCTAAACTGGCGCGGTCGCCTGACTGCCAAAGTGAATGCGCCAACCTTGGAGCCCAGCAAAGACCTCACGCAAGTCGCCGCCAAGCCTGATCGTATCCGGCAATGTTTTTTTGGCCACACGCACCTGCCAACTGCGATTCATCTTGGAAGCCAACTGCCAGCAGGCGCGCTGATCGCCGGCCCTGCCATTATCGAGGAAGACACCTCGACGTTAGTGGTGTATCCGGGCGCAATCGTGCGCGTGAGTCCGGGTGGCCGCTATCTCGTGACCCCGCCAACGGAGTAAGCCATGCACGCTAATTCACCGCCTCTCGCCGCCCCCGAGTTCGATCCCATTTTGATGGCCGTGCTCGCTAATCGCATGAATGCCATCGTGCGCGAAATGTCGAATACCTTGTTGAAAACTGCGCGCTCGGCCGTGCTCGCCGTAGTGCGGGATTTCTCGTGCTCAATAGTGACCGGCGACAATCGACTGCTGTGCCCGGGCGAAGGCCTGCCTGTGCATATTTTTGGTTCAAGTCTGCAGTCGCAATCGATGTGTGATCTCCACCCCGATCTCGCACCAGGTGACGCTTTTCTGCATAACGATCCCTATCTCGGCAACACCCATCCGGCCGATCACATGGTGATGGTGCCGGTGTTTGTCGACGGCGTGCACTTGTTTACGACCTGTGCCAAGGCGCACCAGGCTGATTGCGGTAATTCAATTCCCTCGACTTATCACGCGTACGCGAAGGACGTCTACGAAGAAGGCGCGTTGATTTTTCCGTGTGTGCGGGTACAGAAGGATTTTAAAGATGTCGCGGACATCATCCGCATGTGCAAACGGCGCATTCGGGTGCCGGAGCAATGGTACGGGGATTTTCAGGCCGAGATCGGCGCCGCGCGCATTGGCGAACGACGCCTGACCGAACTCACGCATCGGTATGGCGCAGAAACGCTCAAGGCGTTCATCGAACAGTGGTTTGCGTATTCTGAACGGCGCATGGTGGATGCCATCAAAAAAATGCCGTCCGGCAAGCTTTCGAACACCACGGTCTATGATCCGCTTCCGCCGATTCTGCCCGACGGCCTGCCCATCCGCGTGGATGTCACGGTCGATACCGAGACCGGGTATATCGAGGTGGACCTCACACATAACGCGGACAACATGGCCTTCGGCCTGAACGAATCAATGGCCTGTGCAACCTCGAACGCGATGTGTGGTGTTTTTAATTGTATGGATCCCGATGTGCCGCATAACGCGGGATCCTTCGCGCGGATACGCGTGCATCTGCGCGAGGGTTGTATTACGGGGGTGCCTAAATTTCCCCACAGCTGTTCGATGGCGACGACCAACATCGGTGATCGTCTGGTGAATGTGACCCAGGCGGCCTTCGCGGCCTTCGGTGACGGTCATGGTCTCGCCGAAGGGGCGATTGGCATGGGCGCCGGCGCCGGCGTGATCTCGGGCGTTGATTGGCGCCGCAATGGCCCCTTCATTAATCAGGAATGGTTGATTACCAATGGGGGCCCTGGCACGCCCACCACCGACGGATGGCTGAATTATGGGTTGCCCGTCGCCGCTGGGCTGATGTATCGCGGCAGTGTCGAAGTCGATGAATCGAAATATCCGATCCTGATTAAGCAGCTGCGGGTGATTCCCGGGGGTGGCGGGGCAGGCCGCCTGCGCGGTGCGCCGGGCTCCGAAGTGGTCTATGGTCCGCGTCACGACGTGATGACCCTGGTGATTTCTTGCGATGGACAGGTTAATCCGCCCCAGGGGGTGCGCGGCGGGCATGCGGGGCCCGCCGCTGCCACCTATAAAATTGGTCGGGACGGTGCAGAGGAAAAGCTTCCTGGCGTCGTGGAATTTTGCCTTGAGCCGGGTGAATGGGTGCGTGGGCTGGATGCCGGGGGCGGCGGCTATGGCGATCCGCTTGAGCGTGACCCGGCGCGGGTGTGCCGGGATGTGTTGGAACGCTGGGAAACCGCAGAACGCGCGCGCGCGGTCTACGCCGTCGCCTTCCAAGGCAGCGTTGAGGATGACAATCTCACCGTCGATGTGGCGGCGACTGCGGCGCTGCGACAGTCGCGGTTGGCGCGGGTTTGAGCGCAATGGCATGCGGGTGAGGTTGCTGCCGGCGCTACTCGCGATGCTCTTCGCGACGTGTGCCACCGCCGGCCCCCTCGCCGAGGTGCTGGACGCGCCGCCGAGCATGCCGTTCGCGGAGGAGTTCGACTGTGTTAACGCGTTCGATCTGTTCGCGTCCTTTGCGGCGCTGCAGTGCGCGACCAGCAAGGACGCACCGCATGACCGTCTTGCGATCGCGCGTGCGCTGGCGCGACTTCAGCAACTGCAGCTGATGGCAGCGCCGCCCGCCGATCTCCAAATCCGCTTCTGCCCGCTGCTGAACGGCACGGGTCTGGTGCCGGCACCTAAGCGGGTGCTGTTGGACGATGGACTGCGCGCGATGAGCACTGATGGCTTGGCCGAAATCATCGCGCACGAGTTAGTCCATGTGCAGCAATTTGAGCAGCTCGGTAGCGCAGAATTTAAATGCGCCTATGTGCGGGCGATGAGCGCCTGTGGCGGTTGCCAGGATCGCGCGCATCCGCTCGAGGACGTGGCCTATCAGGCACAGGATCACGCGCGTGTCGCACTCCTCAATTCCGCGCAACTTCCAGTTGCCGCCGAGCTCCCTCAAGATTCCGCAAAATAGGCGTGTACGGCGCGGCGCAGGCTGTGCGCGGTGGCCGTGATGAGCGACACCAGGGGCTCTGCGGTGGTTACGCGCACTGCGGGTGAGCACGCTGGGACCACGAAATTCGCGGCCATTTCTTGCAGAGCGACCGCGCCGATCGCGGCAGCGCACCCTTGTAAGGCGTGTTGTGCCGCCTGCATGGCGGGCCGCGGCCCGCTGGCGGTCATGCCTTTCACTAACGCCAAGGTCTCGTCGGAGAAGTTGTCCACCACCGCGAGGGCGGCCGTGATCGTCGGCAACATGCCCAATATCTCGCCGACCAGGGCAACCTCGAGGAGGTGCGCGGTGTCGCGATGCAACAGGTATTTCAGGAGGGCCTCAAGGGAGGCCCGTGAGCGAGGGCGTGGACAGTACAGCGCAGTCCCAGGCCCGCTGCGGAACTGCAGTGGGCGCGGCGGCGTTTCAAGCCAGACACAGCCAGGGATCGCGTTGCGCAGGGTCGGCAACTCGTCGCCATCACTCGCAAGGTCGCCCAACTTGGCGTCGAGCAAGCGCAAGTCATAGGAAGTAGCAGCAGCCAGCGCCTGCTGCAGGGCGACCGGTGAAGTGGCCGTATCGACCGCATAGCCGAGCGCCTTCAGCCACCAGACGCAGGTCCTGAGCCAGGTTCGTTCGGAGTCGGCAACTAGCACCTTGAGTGAAATGGCGATGCTCCCGTCAGGCGTCGAGCGGAGCGCTGTAACGCGTGATTTAGCGCAACTTATTCAATGACACGGAAGGTTGTACAGCAAATTTCCCGGCCCGCGATAGTGGGTTGGGGCGAGGGTTGTGGCAGCGGTAGCACGCGAAGGATTGAATGCCTATAGTTGCGCAGGCCCCGGGCGCGCAAATGCGCACGCCCGCGGCACTCTTGAGGATCGCCGCAAACGACAAAAAACCAGGAGAGATAAACATGGCCAACACGCAACGAGTCGTGATCATCGGTGCGGGAGCGGCAGGACTGAACGTAGCAGGTCGGCTGCGGCGTCTGGCACCCATGCTCGAGGTGGTGCTGGTCGATCCCGCACCACACCATTACTACCAGCCGCTGTGGACTTTCGTGGGCGGAGGCGTGTATCCACGCGAACGCAGCCAACGCCCGATGCAAGAACTCATTCCGCGCGGCGTGCGCTGGGTGCAGGCGGCCGCGCAGGAATTTCTACCCGCCGAAAATGTCGTGATAACGCAGCAGGGCGAACGTCTGGCGTACGACGCACTGGTCGCCGCCCCAGGCATCCAGATTAACTGGCAGGCGATCCCAGGCCTCAAAGAAGGGTTGGGTCGCAACGGTGTGTGCAGCAACTACAGCTTCGACAGCGTGAGCTCAACCTGGTCGCAGCTGCAGGCGCTGCGCGGCGGCAAGGCCTTGTTCACGATTCCGAGCACGCCCATCAAGTGCGCTGGTGCGCCGCTTAAAATTATGTTCCTCGCGGAAGATCATTTCCGGCGGACCGGGATTCGCGCGGATTGCACGGTGACGTATATGTGTGCGGCGCCGGCGATTTTTCGGGCCCCGAAGTATGCCCAGGCGCTGGTCAAAATCGCCGCCGCGCGCGACATTAATGTCCACTACAAACATGAGTTGGTGGCCTTGAAGCCGGAGGCGAGAGAAGCGGTCTTTCGCGAATTGGACGGCGGCACCGAGCGCGTCGAGAAATACGATTTCATCCATGTCACGCCACCGATGGGCGCGCTGGACGTGATGAAGCAAAGTCCGTTAGCGGATGCTGCGGGTTGGGTGGAAGTCGATAAAGCGACCTTACAGCACGCGCGTTATCCGAATATTTTTTCCCTCGGGGATGCGAGCAGCTTACCTACCTCGAAAACTGCCGCCGCCATCCGCGCCCAGGGCCCCGTGTTGGTCGCTAACCTGCTCGCGGTCCTGGCTGGTAAGGCGCCGCAGGCCACGTATGCAGGCTATACCTCGTGCCCACTGATTACGGGCTATGGCCGTCTCATGTTGGCGGAGTTCGATTACGACTTGAAACCCTGCGAGACCTTTCCCTTCGATCAAAGCAAAGAACGGCGCAGTATGTACTGGCTCAAGAAATACGTGATGCCGATCATCTACTGGCAAGGGCTGGTCCGCGGCCGCCGTTGGCCCGAGCCCTGGCCCATCGCGGATTGAGCGACACCCTGTGTGCGACGCAGCAAAATTAACTGTCAGCAAACTTGGATCGCCTCTCCAAGATGCGATGAACCTGCTGGCACTGACGAGGTACCTACGGCCTAACTGGGCAACGCCGCGGGCGACAAGTTTCGAAAGGAGGACTGGCGAGTAATCCAAATCACGCGCTGCGGCGTACTAGGGACTGAACAGAATTGACGGACTTGCTGAACGCGAGTGCCGCACCGAGAGAAGGGTTAGGTAGGGCAAGAACGCCGCTTCGCTGATGCGGAGCCCTTCCTACACAACCGCCTCCCGTGACAGAATCCGAACTTGCCGTAGTATTTGCTCGGCGCGGGAGGAGACAAGAGCGTTCTTAAGAACTCGCCACCGCACGAGCGGTGCGACATGAAGTCGCTAGGCGGTGTTTGAAACGCATACGCGTAAAGCCACCGACACTCAGGATGTCGTGAAGGTGGTTAATGATTAGCTAGCTGAAGGAGGTTTCAATGCACATTATGAAATACGGTAAGGATTTCACTCGCCGCCATTTCCTGCAAACCATGGGGGCAGGATTTAGCGCAGGGGTGCTCCGGCCGTTGTGGGAAGTTATCGCGGAGACCGGCAGAATTGAACGTGCCTATCCTGATGAACTTCTCGACATCGGTTTGTATACCAAGGGCAAGATCAATGTTGGCGACAAGCTGACAGCTGACAATGTCGATCACGTGAAGGACCTGATGGATGAAATTACTTACATCCAGATCAAACAACAGGGCCGCG
>JANOVQ010000177.1:0-2775 GCA_031417495.1 Pseudomonadota bacterium
CTTCGACCACCGCCTGCGGTTTGATCAACTTACTGTTGCGGTCGAAGCGCAGACAATCCAGTTTCTGCCACGCGCGCAATTGCTGCCACCACGGATCGGTCTCGCGGTTAACCGGCTTGCGTCCGCTCTCCTCAATGAGCTTATTGAGTTCGCCGAGCACATTCGCGACGCCACCGACGATCGGCACATCCACCCGCACATTCTTCGAAATGGAGGAGGGATCGATATCGATGTGCACGATCTTGGCCGACGGGCAGAATTGCGCGAGATCGCCCGTCACGCGATCATCGAACCGCGCACCGATCGCAATCAGCACATCGCAGTGGTGCATGGCCATATTGGCTTCATACGTGCCATGCATGCCGAGCATGCCGACGAACTGGGGATCGGTCGCGGGATAGCCGCCCAGGCCCATGAGCGTGTTGGTGACGGGATAGCCGAGCAGGCGCCCGAAGGTAGTCAATTCCTGCGCGGCGTTATCGAGAATGACGCCGCCACCGGTATAGATCATCGGCTTCTCCGCGCTCAGGATCAGCTGCGCAGCTTTCTTGATCTGTCCCGGATGGCCCTTGGTGGTGGGCTTGTAGGAGCGCATCTCGACTGACTTCGGATAGTGGTATTCAGTGATATTGGCCGTCACATCCTTGGGGATATCCACCACCACCGGTCCCGGGCGACCCGAAGTCGCAACGAAAAACGCTTTCTTGATCGTGAGCGCCAGATCTTCCACCCGTTCGACCAGAAAATTGTGCTTCACGCAGGGCCGCGTGATGCCGATGCAATCCACTTCCTGGAAGGCATCATTGCCAATCAGGTGCGTCGCCACCTGGCCGGTGAACACCACCAACGGGATCGAATCCATATACGCAGTGGCAATGCCGGTCACCGCATTGGTCGCGCCGGGACCGGAGGTCACCAGCACGACGCCTGGCTTGCCGGTCGCGCGCGCGTAGCCGTCGGCCGCGTGGGTCGCGCCCTGTTCGTGGCGGACGAGGATGTGTTTAAGGGTGTC
This sequence comes from Pseudomonadota bacterium, assembly GCA_031417495.1. Lineage (GTDB taxonomy): Bacteria > Pseudomonadota > Gammaproteobacteria > CAIKBL01. The sequence continues at coordinate 1,013 of JANOVQ010000177.1, forward strand.
TTGTTTGTAGAGCGCGTCGTAGATATGCAGGACGGCGCCACCGGGGTAGCCGAAAACGATTTCCACGCCTTCGTCGATCAAAGCGCGCACGAGAATCTCGGCGCCACGCAGCTGTTCGTTCATTGCTTGTTCCTCACTCTGTTTAAGCAAGCGCCGCGGCCTTCGCTCCTACTGCGGGGTGATCCGACGTAGAGCCCAGGCCGGCCCCGGCACCTTGTGAGCGACGGGTCGGCAGTCATCTGAGCTCGGTTGCCGGCAGTCGCCCAGCATTGGTCCGCGGCTCAGGGGCTCGAAAGTTAAAAGGATTCGGGCGCGCGGTCAAGGAATCCGCGCGAACGGTTGCGAGGGCACGAGCTTGTGCCGAGAATGCGGCCTCCCCGCCACACAAGGTAAGCCTAAGCTCATGCGTCTGTCGAAACTGTTACTGCCCACCTTGCGCGAATCTCCGGCCGACGCCGAAGTCATCAGCCACCAACTCATGCTGCGCGCCGGCATGGTTCGTCAGCTCGCCGCCGGTATCTATACCTGGCTGCCGCTCGGCCTGCGGGTGTTGCGCAAGGTCGAGGCGATCGTGCGCGAGGAAATGGATCGCGCGGGTGGCCAGGAAGTGCTGATGTCCAGCGTATTGCCCGCCGAGTTGTGGCAGGAATCGGGGCGCTGGGACAAATACGGTCCCGAACTGCTGCGCCTGCAGGACCGCCACCAGCGCGCGTTCTGTCTAGGGCCCACGCATGAAGAAGTGATCACCGATCTGATCCGCGGCGAACTCAAAAGCTACAAACAGCTGCCGGCCAATTTCTACCAAATCCAAAGCAAATTTCGCGACGAGGTGCGGCCGCGCTTCGGCATCATGCGGGCGCGTGAGTTTCTGATGAAGGACGCCTACTCGTTTCATCTCAATCACGAATCCCTGCTCGAAACCTACCAACAGATGTACGCCACTTACAGCCGTATCTTTGATCGCATCGGGCTCAGTTATCGCGCGGTACTGGCTGATACCGGCAACATCGGCGGTTCCGGTTCGCACGAGTTCCACGTGCTCGCAGATTCCGGCGAAGATCTCATCGCGTTCTCGACCAGCAGCGAATTCGCGGCGAATGTTGAAATGGTGCCAGCCCCCATCCCCACCACAGCGCGGCCAGCGCCAACTGAGAATCTCAGCAAAGTTGCGACACCGGCGCAGCATTCCATTGCTGAGGTCAGTCGCTTCCTCGCCGTCGCGCCCAGCCAAGTCCTGAAGACGCTCATCGTCGAAGGCGCAGGGGGCGGACTCGTCGCGCTGGTCTTGCGCGGCGATCACGAATTGAACGCAATCAAGGCCCAAAATCTTCCGCAAGTCCTCTCGCCGCTGCGCTTCGCGCGCGCCGAGCAGATTGCACAGGGCATCGGCTGCGCACCCGGTTCAATCGGTCCGGTCGGGCTTAAAATCCCCGTGTTGGTGGATCATGCCGCCAGTGTGCTTAGTGATTTTGTGTGCGGCGCGAATGCGGAAGATCAGCATTTGCGCGGCGTGAACTGGGGGCGCGATCTTGGCGAACCGACAGTCGCGGATCTGCGCAATGTGGTGGCCGGTGATGCCAGCCCCGATGGCAAAGGCACCCTCGAACTAAAGCGCGGGATCGAAGTGGGGCATATTTTCCAACTCGGCACCAAGTACAGCGAAGCGATGAAAGCCACGGTGCTCGACGAAAAGGGCACCGCTGTGACCATGGTGATGGGTTGCTACGGCATCGGCGTCTCGCGCATCGTGGCCGCCGCAATCG
>JANOVQ010000178.1:0-11762 GCA_031417495.1 Pseudomonadota bacterium
CCTGGCGTGCCGGTCGCTCCGGCGTGGCGGCAGTGGGTGCCGATGCGACGGCCGTCGCTGTCGCACTGGCCGACAATGCGGGTTCCGCACGCGGTTTGAACCAGCCCATGATGCGGCCGATGATGCCGCCGGATTCCGCTGCCGCAGTGGTAGCGACAACCGGGGCTGGCGCCACGGCAAGCGCCGCCGCCGGTTCAGCGGCACGCATCGGCGCCGGTGCTTCCGGGGTGATGCCCTTGACCGCCGGCTCCAGCTTCTTCACCTGGGAACCGGGCTCCTTGCGCTTGTAGCCGCCTTCGGTCGACGGCTCTTCGACCTGCTCGAAGCTGGCCTTGGTGGACTCGGCGGCATCGTCGAAGCGCAGGCGCTCGATGGTGTGGTGCGGGGTTTCGAGATGGATGTTCGGAATCAGGAGGACATTGACCTTCTGGCGCGCCTCGATGCGGTTGATCTCCAGGCGCTTTTCGTTCAGCAGGAAGGTCGCCACATCGACCGGCACCTGCGCGCGCACCGTCGAGGTGTTGTCCTTCATCGCCTCTTCCTGGATCATGCGCAGGATGTGCAGCGCCGAGGATTCGGTATCGCGGATATGGCCGGTGCCATTGCAGCGCGGGCACACCGTGTGGCTGGCTTCGGCCAGGGCCGGGCGCAGGCGCTGGCGCGAAAGCTCCATCAGGCCGAAGCGCGAGATCTTGCCCATCTGCACGCGGGCGCGGTCGGGCCGCATCGCGTCCTTCAGTTTCTGCTCGACATCGCGCTGGTTGCGCGCCGATTCCATGTCGATGAAATCGATCACGATCAGCCCACCCAAATCGCGAATCCGCAGCTGGGTCGCGATTTCTTCCGCCGCTTCGAGGTTGGTCAGTAGCGCCGTCTCTTCAATATCCCCGCCGTGCGTGGCTCGCGCTGAATTGATGTCGATCGTGATCAAAGCCTCGGTTGGCTCGATCACCAGTGCGCCGCCACTCGGCAGCCGGACTTCGCGACTGAACGCGGTCTCAATTTGACTCTCGATTTGGTATCGAGTGAATAGCGGCACGCTGTCCTTGTAGAGTTTCAGCTTGGGCAGATTCAGCGGCATGACCTGGGTCATGAAATCCTGCGCAGTCTGATAGAGCGCTGGATCGTCAACCAGGATTTCAGCAATGTCGCTGCGCAAATAATCGCGAATCGCCCGGATGATGACGTTCTGATCCTGGTAGATAAGAACCGGCGCGGAGCGCGTTTTGGCGGCCTCATCGATCGCCGTCCACAGCTGCAAGAGGTAGTCCAGGTCCCATTGCAGCTCTTCGGTGGTCTTGCCGATGCCGGCGGTGCGCAGGATCAAGCCCACACTTTCCGGGATGACCAGCCCCGACATGGCTTCCTTGGCTTCTTCGCGATCTTCGCCTTCAATCTGGCGTGATACGCCGCCGGCCCGCGGGTTGTTCGGCATCGCGACCAGATAGCGACCGGCCAGCGACACGAAGGTGGTCAAGGCCGCGCCCTTGTTGCCTCGTTCTTCCTTTTCGACCTGTACGACGAGCTCCTGGCCTTCGTCCAGCACTTCGCGGATATTGACCCGCGCGCCGTTTTTCGGCTTGTCTTTGAACATGGTGCGCGAAACTTCCTTGAGCGGTAGGAAGCCATGGCGATCAGCGCCGTAATCGACGAACGCGGCCTCGAGGCTGGGCTCAAGGCGAATAATTCGGGCTTTGTAAATATTCGATTTTTTCTGTTCTTTGCCAGTGGCTTCAATATCCAGATCGTATAAGCGCTGGCCGTCCACGAGAGCAACTCGCAACTCCTCCGGCTGAGTTGCGTTGATCAACATTCTCTTCATTTGACGAAATCCTTAGCTACGCGCCCGTTCCGCCGCTGCGGACGATCGGTGATCGCGGTGCCCGAATTCGGCACGATCTCAAACTACTAGGCGGTGACCCGGTGGTGACCGCGATGATCGTGCGCGAAGTTTCGCGCAGTAACGGACGCTGATTCTTTGACCTTACGCTGCCGGCTCGACCGCCGTGCCTGGAAGCGCTACGTTGCCCCAAAGGGTTCGACTAAATTCGTCGATCCACGAGCTCGCTCGCAGCTAACGGAGGCGGACTGCAAATGAATGCCGGAGCTGTCGCACCTGACCGCTACGCAAGTGAGCGATTTTTGGAATCTGATTGAGGCAGTCCGTCAGCCGGCGGGGCCCGCGCATGGTCGCATGGCCTAGTCGTCGGTTTTGATAAACTGTCGATACAATCAACGTAACTGCTTGGTCTCAGTCCAAAAACGGGTATCGCTTTTCATGCACTGGGGCAGAGCCGACTATAACAGCCTTACCTCCTACGCGGCAATTGCGATGCTGACTTACCAATGTCCGATAGCGTCCTGACTCCGTTGAGTGTGCGTCATGTCGTCGTGACCACCGCGGCTGCAGAGCGGCGCTTAGATAATTTTCTGGGCTCGGTATTGGGCAATGTGCCGCGGTCCTTGATCTATCGCATCATTCGCACGGGCGAAGTGCGCGTAAACGGCGGCCGCTGTAAACCCGCCCAGAAACTTATGCTTGGTGACACCGTACGAGTACCGCCAATTCGCCCAGCGGCAGAAACAACGAGCGAGATTCCCGCGCACTATCTCAGCGAGTTCGAAGCGAGCGTGTTATTCGAGGATGCGACGGTCATGGTCATTAATAAGCCGTCGGGGCTCGCCGTGCATGCCGGTTCGGGAGTGCGCTTTGGGCTGATCGACATCGCGCGCGCCGCGCGACCGCAAGCCGCGCGGCTCGATCTGGTACATCGCTTAGATCGCCAAACCTCGGGCTGTTTACTCCTTGCCAAAGACGTGCCGACCTTGCGGCACTTGAATGCGCAGCTTGCGCTACGCGACTTTCGAAAAATCTACCTGGCGCTAGTGCACGGACAGTTAGCGCAGCGCCGGATTACGGTGCATGCGGCACTGGACGTGGCACATCGAGAAGGCGCGGAGCGCCACACGATCGCCTCGGAATCCGGTCAAGCGGCGACCACGCGCTTCCTGTTGGTGCGCCAGTTTGCACACTGTGCGCTGGTCCAGGCCGAACCCGAAACCGGACGTACGCACCAGATTCGCGCGCATGCCCTGCACATCGGTCACGCACTGGGCGGCGATTTAAAGTATGGTCGCGAGGACTTTAACCACGAATTAAGGGTCATGGGGCTGCGCCGCCTGTTCCTGCATGCGGCGAGTCTGGAGTTCGCGTTGGCGCACAAGGTTAAAGTCGAAGCACCGCTCCCTGCGGACTTACAGGCGATATTGACGCAATTGCCGCCGGTGGATCCGGCATACGGGATGGGACAACAGCAGTATGAGTGATGAGCGCATGACGCCGCCGGGCGCCTCTGAAACCGCCGGACAGGCGCCGCAATGGGAACAGGCGCTGCTGAAGCGCTTTGCGTTTGAGGCCTTGCGCGAACAGCGGAGCGCACGCCGCTGGGGAATTTTCTTTAAGTTGCTCGCCTTTGCCTACGTGCTGGGCTTGCTCGCCTTTTCGTTCCCAAAGCTATGGACTTCGTCACCTTTCGGGACAGGTAAAATCACCGCGTTGATCGATGTCCAGGGGGTGATCGTCGACGGCGGTCAGGCCAGCGCGGATAACATTATCACGGGCCTACGCGCGGCTTTCGAGAATGCTTCCACCGCAGGCGTGATTGTGCGGCTGAACACGCCGGGCGGCAGTCCGGTACAGGCTGGTTATATCAACGATGAAATCTATCGACTCAAAGCGAAGTACCCGACCAAAAAACTCTACGCGGTGATTCAGGACATCTGTGCTTCTGGCGGTTATTACATCGCGGTGGCCGCAGATGAAATTTATGCCGACAAGGGCAGTATCGTCGGCTCAATCGGGGTCCGCATGGACGGTTTTGGGTTTGTCGATGCCATGCAGAAACTCGGCGTTGAACGGCGCCTTTTAACGGCCGGCGAACACAAAGGGTTCCTCGATCCGTTCCTGCCGGTGGATCAACAGGAAGTCGCGCACGTCACCGGTTTGCTAAATCAAATCCACCAGCAGTTTATTAATACGGTAAAAAAAGGACGTGGCAAACGCCTGCACGCAGATGCGCAGGTTTTTTCGGGCTTGGTATGGACTGGCGAGAAAGCTTTGGAGATGGGTCTAGTGGATGCGCTGGGTTCGGCCGGTCTGGTGGCCCGCGACATCGTGAAAGCCGAGGAAATTGTCGATTTCACGCCGCACGAAGGGGTGCTTGACCAATTCGCACGCCGCTTGGGCACCCAGCTCTCGCTCGCGCTGCGCGCCCTGTTCACGCCGGGATGGTAAGCAAGACGATGTTCATTATGGAACACCTTGCGCAGCGGACCTGCCGCTGAGGGTGCTCGCGCTTCCTGCACAAGTTGAGGCCCGCCGCTTAGCCCTCCAAGGGACCCGCCTCGTCGGTGAGTTTCCAGTCGCGGTGTTGGCGCGCCTGACGGCGCTCTTCGAGGAGGTCCAACCGGTGGTCGCCGATCTCTATTTCGCGCTGAACGCACAGGGGCAAGTGACCGTGAGTGGCGTCGTGCAAACCCGGATCACGACCACTTGCCAACGTTGTCTGCAGCCGGTGACCTTAAGCCTCATCGGGGACTTGGCCCACGTGCCGGAAGCCGAAGCTGCGGAAACTGGGCTTGAAATTTCGCCCTTGGCGCCAACGTCGCTATTGGATTTGTTAACCTTGGTCGAAGATGAAATCTTGCTCGCGTGTCCCATGGCACCCACCCATCCCGCTCAGGAATGTCGACCGCTGGCAATGGACGCGGACCCGGTCGTCGCACCCGCGCGAAAGAATCCGTTCGACGTCTTGTCCACATTACGTCAAAATAGCTGACATTCGCCGCACCGGTTCGGCGCGACTTTAGAATTCTCCAGGAGTGACCCCCAATGGCCGTACAGCAAGATCGTAAAACCCCGTCAAAACGCGGCATGCGCCGTTCCCATGACAGTTTGCCGGGCCCAACCCTGTCGGAGGACCCGACGACTGGTGAGACCCATCGGCGACACCACATCAGCCCGGATGGCTACTATCGCGGCAAGCGCGTGGTTGCCGAAAAAGTATAGTTGATACGCGCGGCGCTTTAGTTGCCGCGTTCTCCCCCTCTGCCTACCTCCCCCTACCTCTCCTTGTCAGACCCGGCTTTGAGCCCAATAGTCGCACTCGACGCGATGGGCGGCGACCATGGCCCTTCGGTGGTGGTGCCTGCCGCCTTGGCCGCACTCACGCGTTACCCGAGCTTGCGCCTGGTGCTCGTCGGAGATGAGACCGCCATCAGCGCAGCGCTTACCAGCGCGAGCGGCGCGCTCCGCGCACGAATTGACGTGAAGCACGCCGCAGAGCAGGTCGAAATGCACGACAAGCCGTCGGCGGCCCTGCGCAATAAACGTAATTCGTCGATGCGCTATGTAGTTGATTTAGTGAAAGCCGGTGAAGTCCAGGCCTGCGTCAGTGCCGGTAACACTGGGGCGCTGATGGCGATCGCCCGTTTTGTGCTCAAAACACTTCCAGGTATTGACCGCCCGGCCATCTGCGCCACCATGCCAGGCCTGCACCACGGCACCCGCGTGCTCGATCTCGGGGCAAATGTAGATTCCAGTTCAGAGGAGCTGTTCCGCTTCGCCGTCATGGGCTCGGTATTGGCGACGGCCATTGATCACAAGGCAAGTCCGACCGTCGCGCTGCTCAACATCGGCGAAGAAGAAATCAAAGGCAATGATCGAGTCAAACAAACCGCGACCCTGCTCGAAAAGAGCACCCTGAATTACCAGGGGTATGCCGAGGGCAACGATATTTTCGCAGGCACCTTCGATGTCATTGTCTGCGATGGCTTCGTCGGCAATGTCGCGCTCAAGGCGAGTGAAGGCGTCGCCCTGATGCTCTCGCAGATTGCCAAAGCAGAATTTAAACGGAATTGGTGGCGACGCCTGAGTGCGCTCTTGGCGGCGCCCGCTCTGCGCGGCCTGCGCAAGCGGGCGGATCCCCGCCGGTATAACGGGGCCAGTCTGTTGGGCTTGAAAGGAATCGTCGTGAAAAGCCATGGCAGCGCCGATGTGATGTCCTTCGGTCGCGCGATCGATGAAGCGCTTTCGCAGATCGAACAAGCGGTGCCCGAGAAGATCAGCAGTATGCTGGAGCAGCTGCTGGTACACGAGCAGGTGGTTTAGTTGTCCGTGAAATTTGCGCTGGTCTTTCCAGGGCAGGGCGCCCAGGCGGTCGGCATGGTAGACGCCCTCGCGGCCGAGTTTCCGGAGGTTCGTTCGCGTTTTGCGACCGCTTCACAAGTGCTGGGTCTGGATCTGTGGGAATTGGTCAGTGCGGGACCGGTCGAGACCCTGAATCAAACGCAACATACTCAGCCCGCACTCCTCGCCGCAAGTGTCGCGACCTGGGACATCTGGCGACGCTTGGGCGGTCCGCCACCAGCCCTGATGGCCGGCCATAGCTTCGGCGAATATTCCGCCTTGGTATGTGCTGGTGCGCTGGGTTTCGAGCAGGCCGTGGCGTTGGTCGCCGCGCGTGGTCGGCTGATGCAGGAAGCCGTGCTCCCTGGCGCGGGTGCAATGGCCGCAGTGCTCGGCCTCGAATTGGCAGAGCTAGAAAAAGTTTGTGCGGATACTGCAGAAAATGAAGTAGTGGCATGCGCCAATCTCAATGCGCCAGGACAAATCGTGATCTCCGGCAACAAAAATGCCGTCCTGAGGGCAAGTGAATTAGCGAGAACCCGTGGCGCGAAGAAAGTTATCCAACTCACAGTAAGTGTCCCCGCGCACTGTGCCTTGATGCGTCCCGCCGCGCACAAATTCAGTGAGCTGGTGGCACGCGTGGACCTTAGGCCACCCGAAATCCCGGTTATTCATAACGCCGATGTCGCCGCCCACAGCAACATCGAAGACATTAAAGCGGCGCTTGTCGCCCAGTTGGCGCAACCAGTGCAGTGGCAGGCCACCATCGAAAAATTTGCCAGCCAGGGTATCGTACAAGCCGTTGAGTGCGGTCCCGGCAAGGTGCTCGGACCGTTGATTCGGCGCTGTGCAGGTGACATCACGACAACCTCAATAGGCACTCCGGAAGACCTCCGTCGAGCGCTCGAATCCTTCCAGAATGGAAAATGAAATGACCGAGCGGCGCGTCGCGCTAGTGACCGGCGCAAGCCGCGGCATCGGCCAGGCGATCGCGCTCTGCTATGCCCGTGCGGGGTATCGCGTCATAGGCACAGCGACCGGGACGAGTGGGTGCGCCGCGATCACGGCCGCACTCGCGCCGTTCGGCGCTCACCACCATGCCTTTTTGCTGAATGTCGCAGATCGCCAGTCACTCACCAGCTTCTTTGAGCAACTCGCAGGCGCCCAGCTAACACCCGCGATCCTGGTCAATAACGCGGGGATCACGCGTGACAATCTCTTGCTGCGCATGAAGGACGATGAATGGCAGCAGGTCGTGGATACCAACCTCACGGCCGTCTTCCACTTGTGTAGGCATTTCATGCGCGCAATGATCAAACAGCGCTTCGGACGCATCATCAATCTCACCTCGGTCGTTGGCGCCTCTGGTAACGCAGGGCAGGCGAATTACGCGGCGGCGAAGGCCGGCCTGGTGGGCTTCACCAAATCCCTGGCGCAAGAGCTTGCGAGTCGCAAGGTGACCGTAAACGCCATCGCACCTGGTCTCATTGATACGGATATGACGCGCGCGCTCAGCCCCGAGCAACGCGACCATGTACTCGCAAAAATTCCCGCCGGTCGCTTCGGGAATGCTGAGGAAATCGCGAGTCTCGCACTCTACCTTGGGTCTGACTCGGCGGCTTACATCACTGGTGAGACCATTCACGTTAACGGCGGAATGTACATGGCCTGATAAAAAAATCGCAATCAACATTAAGCGCTTAGCGCATTATTACGACAGTCATACAAACCTGGATTTGGCTTGCAAGTTACCGGGTTTCCACTAAACTAGCAGCCGCCGCAGCCCTGGCTGCCCATGTGTTGGGAGGATGGTTTAAAAATGAGTAGCGTTGAAGAACGTGTCAAGAAAATCGTAATCGAGCAACTCGGAGTTAAAGAAGAAGAAGTTAACAACGAAGCTTCCTTCGTCGATGACCTGGGGGCTGACTCCCTCGATACGGTTGAGCTGGTAATGGCGCTGGAAGAAGAATTTAAGACCGAGATACCAGACGAAGAAGCTGAGAAGATCACCACAGTCCAGCAAGCCATCGATTACATCAACAAAAATCTAGCGTAAAACCCTGCGTCAAATCGCTTAAAGGCCGCGGCGTACACCTCAGTGTCTACCGCGGCCTTTCGCATTTGTGGGCCTAGACGAGGAAGAATCAGGTGAAGAGTCGCATCGTAGTCACTGGCATGGGGACAGTCTGTCCAGTAGGGAATACGGTCCTGGAGGCGTGGCAGAACATCGTCGCGGGGCGCAGCGGGATTGGACCGATCACCGCTTTCGATGCGACCCATTTCTCGGCGCGAATCAGCGGCTCGATCAAGAATTTTGATGTTGAGCAGTACATCTCGGCCAAAGAAGCGCGGAAGATGGATCCGTTCATTCACTACGGCATGGCTGCCGGCATTCAGGCGATCAACGACGCTGGTCTTGAAATTACTGAACAGAACAGCCGGCGTGTGGGAATCCTGATCGGATCCGGCATTGGTGGGTTGCCCGGTATCGAAAAAGGCTATCAGGCATTTCTGGATGGTGGCCCACGCAAGATTTCGCCGTTCTTCGTGCCGAGTAACATCATCAACATGATTTCCGGCAATCTTTCGATCAAATACGGGATCCGCGGCCCAAACTACGCACTTGTCAGCGCCTGTTCCACCGGCGCGCACTCAATTGGTGTCGCGGCGCGTCACATCGAGCGGGGTGATGCCGATGTGATGATCGCAGGAGGCTCTGAATTTGCATCCAGCCCCACCGGGGTTGGGGGTTTCTGCTCCGCACGGGCGCTATCGACCCGCAATGACGATCCCGAACGGGCAAGCCGACCGTGGGATAAAGATCGCGACGGCTTCGTGTTGAGCGACGGTGCTGGGGTGGTCGTGCTTGAATCGCTTGCGCATGCCACGCGGCGTGGTGCGAGGATATATGCCGAACTCATCGGCTTTGGCATGAACAGCGATGCCTACCACATGACCTCACCCTCGCCTAACGGCGAAGGTGCTGCCGAGTGTATGTCACTCGCGCTGGCAGACGCAGAACTCAACCTCGATCAGATTGACTACATCAATGCCCATGGGACCTCGACGCCCGCCGGTGACAAGGCAGAAACGGACGCGGTAAAACGTCTATTCGGCGCACGCGCTTATCAGATCCCGATGAGCTCCACTAAGTCGATGGTCGGACACATGCTCGGTGCCGCTGGTGGAGTTGAGGCTATTTTCTCAATTCTGGCTTTGCGCGATCAGGTGGCTCCACCGACCATCAATCTCGAAACCCCGGATCCCGAATGCGATCTCGATTATGTGCCTAATGTGGCACGCCCCCTGAAACTCGAGGTGGTTCTTTCTAATTCGTTCGGGTTTGGCGGCACTAACGCCACCTTGGCGTTTCGTAAATTCTGATCTCGTGGCCAGGTGCGTGCGCCATCTGCGCCAATTGTGTCGTCCCGCCAATATCTTGGTAAGTCGCGCCGGAATCGCGGCGGGAGACTAGGCACGCAGAGCAGTAAAAGTTGCCGCAATTGCGACGATGCGTAGCAACGTATCGTGCGGCGAGGCCAAGCCATTTATGGAAGATCTTTGCGGGACAGCGCACTAGTGGGTACTCAAGAAGATTGCTCCCCTGATTTGATCCTGGTCAACGGCGAACGGACGAGCGTCGTTAATTGCACGGATCGCGCGCTCGCTTATGGCGACGGCCTGTTTGAAACGATCGCGCTCAGCGCTTCCGAGCCCCAACACTGGTCGCGGCATTTTGCCCGTTTGCAGGCAGGCGCGGCACGTCTTTACCTCGCCTGCCCAGCCGAAACTCTTTGGCGTACCGACCTCGAAGTCCTGCTCGCCAGCCGTGTCCCGGCGCAACACTCAGTCTTGAAGCTTTTGTTGAGTCGGGGAAGCGCTCGCCGTGGTTACGCGCCGGATGCAACCACCTCGCCCACGCGGATCACCCAGCTGCTCCCATCGCCACCCGCCAGCACGCCAGCGCCGTTTGTCGCGATTGCGTGTGAAACCCGTCTCGCGCGTAATCCCGCGTTAGCGGGACTCAAGCATCTGAATCGCTTGGAGCAGGTATTAGGCGCGCGCGAGGTTGCGCTGGCCAACGCCCACGAAGGTCTCATGTACGATGTTGAGGCGAATTTAATCGAGGGCACCCGCAGCAACATTTTTCTGGTGCGCAAAGAGCAACTCTGGACCCCGCTTCTCAGTCACTCCGGGGTGGCTGGCGTGATGCGTGGCATCGTGCTGGATTACGCCCGTGAATGGGGCATTGAGACTCATGAAAAAGCGCTCTCCGAGCGAGATCTCGCTGGCTGCGAGGAGGTTTTTTTCACCAACTCCCTGGTGGGCGTGCAGGCGGTAAACGCCTTGTGCGGCGGTGCCCACCGCCGAGAACTCGCGACGGCGTTTACGCGTAGCCTCCATGCTCGGTTGCGCCACGAGCAGTTGCTCCCGTGAAATGGCAACTGAAACGGCTGCTCGCTGGCGCGGTGATTTTCTTGCTCGTCGCCGGCGGAGCGGCGTGGTGGTTCGTGTGCGACATGCAGCGTTCGCTTGACCGGCCACTTGCGATGGCAAAGCCTGCGTTATACGAAGTCTCCGCCGGCCAAACCATTACCCAAATCGCCAAACTGTTCGTCGCCAAAGGTTGGTTAACGCATGCGATTTATCTCCGCCTGGAAGCCTCGCGACGAGGCGTGGCCGCGCGCGTTCAGGCCGGTACTTATGATGTAACACCTGGGATCACGCCCCGGCAGTTGTTGGAGAAATTCGTACGCGGCGAGGTAAAGCAATACCAATTCACGATCATCGAAGGCACGACATTCCGCGACTTGCGCGCCAAGATCGCAGCCCTTCCCGGGGTCACCTCGAGCCTCCAGGGGCTCGCTGACAATGAAGTCATGCGGCGCATTGAAGCCAGTGACCAAATGCCCGAAGGGCGCTTTTTCCCGTCCACTTACTACTATCTACAGCACACACCGGATACTGCGTTGTTAGCTCGTGCGTACCAGGAAATGCAGCGCGTGTTGGCCGCTGCCTGGCAGCAACGCGCAGCAGATCTCCCCTACAGTGCGCCTTACGAGGCGCTGATCATGGCGTCGATTATCGAGAAGGAAACCGGACGAGCGGACGAACGTCGCCTGATCGCGGGCGTGTTTGTGCGCAGATTGCAGCAAGGGATGAAACTGCAGACCGACCCGACGGTGATCTATGGCCTGGGTTCTGCCTTCGACGGTAATCTGCGGCGCAGCGATCTGATGCGCGATTCCCCCTTCAACACCTATCTACGGCCGGGTCTGCCAATCACTCCAATCGCGATGCCCGGGGCCAAGGCAATCGAGGCGGCGTTGAATCCAGCGCCAGGCGCAGCGCTTTATTTCGTTGCGCGTGGCGATGGCTCACACGAATTTTCGGCTACGCTAGCGGCACATCAGCGAGCGGTACGCCAATTCCAACTAAAGTGACCATGTCCAGCGAAACACCTGTGGCGCGCGGTAAGTTCGTCACCCTGGAAGGGATAGAAGGGGTGGGCAAGTCGACCCAGGTCGCGGTAGTGCACGAGTTTCTGCGGGCCCGCAGACTGGAAGTGGTGGTG
>JANOVQ010000179.1:0-5870 GCA_031417495.1 Pseudomonadota bacterium
GTCAAAAGATCGGCATGTTCGGTCAGGAATACCTGCCGATAGGCCGCGTCCATTGCGAGAAAACGCAAAAACTCTTCTGGAAAAACATCATTGCCAGCGACGTAGTACCACGCCTCTTGCCGCATCTCGTCTTCATCGTCGCGGGCCTCGGGAACTTCTCGAAACCTGCAGTCTGTGACGAGGCAGACCTCATCGTAGTCATAAAATATCACCCGCCCGTGGCGGGTCACGCCGAAATTCTTGAGCAGCAAGTCGCCCGGGAAGACATTGGTTTGCGCGAGATCTTTCAGCGCGTGCCCGTAGTCGATGACGGCGGCATTGCCGGCGTCGCGTGGACATTCGCGCAGAAATAAATTCAGCGGGTGCAGACGACGCTCGACATAGAGGTGTTTGATCACCAGCTGATCGCCGTCAATTCGTGCCGAAGCGGTGGCCTCGTGCATGAGCTCCGCAATCACCGCAGGATCGAATTTATGCAAGGGGAATCCGATATCGGTGAACTCCTGGGTGTCAATCAAGCGGCCGGCGCGATCATGCTTAAAGACCAATTGGTATTTCGCCATGACCTCCTCGCGTGAGGAGTTTTTCGGATAGCCGAAGCGATCTCTAATCACTTTGAACACGAGGTCGTAAGAAGGGAGCGTAAAGACAATCATGACCAAACCACGATCACCTGGGGCGTGCACAAACCGGTCCTGGCAATTCGCAAGGTGGCTGGTGAATTGTCGGTAGCGCTCGGTTTTGCCCTGCCTGACCCGGCCAAGCACCGTATACAACTCATCGATTGGTTTGTGTGGGAGTAAGGAATGGATAAAGTGAATCGCGCCTTCAACTGGCTCTAAATCGGCAAAGAAGTACGAGCGCGTGAAGCCAAAAAGGATGCTGATATCGTCGACGTTCAGCAGAATCCGGCCGACTTCGATGCCAGTTTCCGGGTGTTGAAACTCGATCACGAGCGGCGCGCTGTAGTTCGGCCAGAACGCCTGCCCGATCAAATAAGCGCCGCTGGATTGGTAGAACACTGCTGGCAAAAAATCCAGGCGCAGCAACTCCGCGCCCGGGGCATGGGCGGCGGCGTGGGCAACTAACGCCTCTGCGATGCGCGCCTCGTCGCGCGGCAGGTCGCTGTGCCTGGCATCGAACGAAAAATTCTGCAGCAGCTGGTGGATGACTGGCGGCAACTCACCCCAGATCAGAAAAGATATGTGATCTATCGCGTAGCGCTGGGCATCCCGAACGTTAAACCTGATGTCCAAAAATTCGGTCTGCGCATCCGTGCCCACTGTATGAAAGAGGCGGCGACTAACCGAATTGAAGAAAGTTTTGCAAAACGCACCGTCGGCAATGCCGCTGACGCGATCGCCGAAGGATTGCTTGACTGCGGTCCACCGCAATTTATCGATCCCGGGGGCGCCAAGAAGGCGACTGATGGAGGTGAGCGTGCGCTCAACCGACTTGGTGTAGAGCTCCAGTCGCTCTGCAAAGTCGCGTTCAGCACCACGCCAATCGCGGGTTTCGAAGCGCTCTTTGGCGCGCCGCGTAATGCGGCCGAAATTGTCGTTGTACTTCGCAAATGCTTCGTGGATTCCTTTACCCGCCGCAAACGTCAGGACGTGTTGGGACAGGTCTTCCACGCCAACGCTCAGTGCTTACAGGCGCTCAATCAGGGCGGCGCCGAATTCGCTGCATTTCACTTCTTGCGCGTTATCCATTAAGCGCGCGAAGTCGTAAGTGACGATGCGGTCGGCAATCGTGCGATCCATCGCCTTGATAAGCATGTCTGCGACTTCAGTCCAACCCAGGTAGCGGAACATCATTTCGCCCGACAACAGCAATGAACCGGGATTGACTTTGTCCTGGTTCGCATACTTCGGCGCAGTGCCGTGGGTGGCCTCGAAAATGGAGTGGCCTGTGTCGTAGTTGATATTCCCGCCGGGTGCGATGCCGATTCCGCCGACCTGCGCGGCGAGCGCGTCCGACAAATAATCTCCATTGAGATTCAAGGTCGCGATGACATCGAAATCCTTGGGGCGAGTCATAACCTGTTGCAGGGTGATGTCGGCGATAGAATCTTTGATCAGCAGCTTCCCGGCTGCTAATGCTGCGTCCTGTTCAGCATTTGCCGCCTGCTTGCCTTTGGTGGCCAGCGTTTTTTCCCATTGGTTCCAGGTGTAGGTTTGTGTCCCAAATTCTTGCTCAGCAACCTCATAGCCCCAGTTTCTGAAGGCACCTTCAGTGAACTTCATGATATTGCCCTTGTGCACCAAGGTGACGCTCTTGCGGTTGTTGGCCAAGGCATAACGTAACGCGGCGCGCATTAGGCGTGAACTGCCTTCGCGGGACACTGGCTTGAGGCCAATCCCGGAGGTTTCTGGGAAGCGAATTTTCTGGTAGAGCGACGGGAAAGCTTCCTGGAACATCGCCATGAAACGCTTGCCATCCGCCGAGCCCAGCTCGAATTCGATTCCAGCATAGATGTCTTCGCAGTTCTCACGGAAGATCACCATGTCAACCGCTTCCGGGTGCTTCACCGGTGAGGGCACACCTTTGAACCAACGCACCGGACGCAGGCAGACATAGAGATCGAGAATCTGCCGCAAAGCCACATTAAGGGAGCGGATACCGCCACCTACCGGGGTGGTGAGCGGTCCTTTGATTGCAACCAGGTACTCGCGACAGGCGTCGAGCGTGGCCTCTGGCAGCCAGGAACCAGTCTGATTGTTAGCCTTCTCGCCGGCGAGGACTTCGTGCCACACAATTTTGCGTTCGCCGCCATAGGCCTTGGCAACGGCGGCATCCATCACTAGCCGACTCGCCCGCCACACGTCGGGGCCGATTCCATCGCCCTCGATAAAGGGAATGATGGGGTCAGCGGGGACTACCAGCCGACCGTTGGAATTTGTAATTTTGCTGCCGCCGTTTGGCGCGGATGCTTGCGTCGCCATTGCTCTGCCTCCCACTCACGTAAAAGCGCCACAAGTGTTCCACAAACAGGCCTACGCTGCCATGTCAGGTGGCGTATGCAGGCTGCTCCGCGCGTTGACAAAGTTTTAATTGAGAAAGCCCAGGCCTTGCAATATGCTGCGGCGGCGCGCTACTGATCTCTAAAATTAATTACAAGCCATTGAATTATAAATACAGAATAATCATCTTCGATGACGAGCGGCACGATCGCGGGCTGCTTGCGCTGGCGCTGCGCAGTAGTGATCCGCAACTCGAGATCCTCGAAGCAGCGTCAGCCCTCGAAATTGCGCACCACGTCAGCAGTGGCGCGGTCGATGCATTAGTCGCCGATCCGGGCCGCGCCTTTGCGGACCTCGCGGTGCTCGCCACGGAAATTCGCAAACGCACTCCGCAGAGCTTGTTCTGGCTGTTTACGGCTGATGTCACCGCGCCAAGCGCACGCGATTGTGTCGGCCATGGGGTAGATGGACGAACCGCGAAAACCAGCGCGGGCTTTTTGAGTCTACCGAGTACTCTCCTTGAGCGCCTTCGCGCCAGTCGCGATTTGCGCAGCCGCTTCCCAGTGGACGCTGATGCAGTGTTCTCCGGTGTCTTTGCGATTCCCGCCTGCTTAGTTGCGAAAGGCGGCCTCATGGTGCTAGTGAATCGCGAACTCGAGGAAATTCTCGAGCGTCCACGGTATGAGCTGATCGATCTCCCCTTCGAACAATTGCTCGCCGAACCAGAGCGCCAGGACGAATGGCGGCGACGCTTTCTCGTGGGCCAGGCGCGCTGGGAGTTTTCGGCCAACCTGCGCATGGCTGCCGCGCGCCACTTAACAGTCGCCATTACCGCAAATCCGCTGGCGGATCCCAAGGTCTCGCCAGGACTATGGGCGGTGAATTTGCTCGACGTGACGCGTTTGATGAATGCCGGTGGCGGGAGCGGGAATTCCTCTAACGATAGCGAATTGGACAAAGTCCTTTTTGCCGTTTCGCATGATTTGCAAGCACCCCTCAATTCGCTGGCGAGCCATGCCCGTACCCTGTCGGAAAGCGTTGAACCTGACGGACTCGACGCGCGTCTTGCAGTTAAGGAAATCGGCACGTTAACTGCGCGCATGCAGCTCATGTTGGATGGAATGTTGCAGGTGGCATCCGTAAGCGCCAACGAGCGCGAATCCGAAGTGGTGAGCTTGGATGCGATCCTGCAAGATGCAATCGAGAATCTGCGCAGTGAAATCGACGAAACAGGCGCGACAATCGAGCGCCATCCGTTGCCGACCCTAGTGGTGAACCGCCAGCAGATGGTTCAAGTGCTGCAGAATTTGCTCGCAAATGCCTTAAAGTTTCGCGGCAATCGAATTCCCAGAGTGCGCGTGAGCGCGGAGGAAAACGGCGATTCGGTGCGCATCCTGGTGGAAGACAATGGCATCGGCATTGAAACCAAAGATAGCAACCGGATTTTTGGGATGTTTCAGCGCTTGCACAACGAACGGGAATACCCGGGGATTGGTGTCGGGCTCGCGATTTGCCAACAAATCGTCCGCGCGCATGGTGGCGAGCTTTCTGTGGAGTCAACGCCGGGTCGCGGCAGCTGCTTTGTCATCGAGTTCAAAGGTGCAGCGCTGCGTTCCGTGAATAACCGCGGCGCACGTAACGGGGTCCTTGGCTAATGTCAGAAATCAGTATCGCGTGCAAGGTCTTGCTGGTGGAAGACATTGAGACCGAAGCGCAATTGGTGACCAAGCACCTGCGCCGCGTGAGCGGCTGGCGCTTCATCATTGAACACTGTGATCGCCTCACGCCCGCGCTTGAACGGGCGGCCGATGAACGCTTCGATGTCATTCTGCTCGACTTGAATTTACCGGATGGCGCGGGCCTCGAAGTCTGTCAGCGGATGCGCAAATCAGCCCCGCAAACGCCGATCATCGTGCTAACCAACCAAACGAGTGTTGAGCTCGGGACCAAGGCGCTGCGCGAAGGCGCGCAGGACTATCTGATTAAGCGCGAAGTGGATGGTCCGTTACTCGGACGCGCTATTCGCTATGCGATTGAACGAACCCGGGTGGATCGCGCGCTCCGCGAAAGCGAGCAGCGCTATGTGCTGGCAGTTGCTGGCGCGAATGATGGCATCTGGGATTGGGGGATCCGCGACGAGACGATTTATTTCTCGCCGCGCTGGAAATCAATTTTGGGGTATACCGAAGGCGAAATCGCCGACCAGATCAGGGAATGGTTCGAACGCATCGATCAGCGCGACCGCGAGCGCTTTGATGAAGCGTTGAATCAGCATCTTGAAGGGCGCACCGGGTTTTTCGAATGCGAGTATCGCATGACGACCAAGGGCGGTGAAGTTCGCTGGGTCTCAAGCCGCGGAATCGCCGTGCGCGATGAAATCGAAAACCCCCTGCGCATGGCGGGTTCCATGACCGATATCACGCGCCGCAAGGAAACCGAGGCGCGTCTGTTGCACGAGGCGATGCATGATGCGTTGACCGGCTTGCCGAATCGTATTCTTTTCATGGACCGACTCGACCTGGCACTCCGGCGCTTCAGACGCGACCCGACCAAACTGTTCGCGGTCCTTTTTTTCGATCTTGATCGCTTCAAACATGTGAACGATAGCCTTGGCCACGCGGTGGGTGACGAGCTTCTGTCGCAAGTGGCCGGCCGCATCCTGAGCTGCCTGCGTCCAGGCGACACGCTGGCACGTCTGGGCGGTGATGAATTCGCCATTGTGCTTAACGATATCGCGGGCCCCACCGATGCTATTTACGTCGTGGAACGTGTACAGGAATCGCTCGCCCAGGAGTTTGAAATAGAAGCCCACACGATGTACACCTCGGCCAGCATCGGGATTGCCGTGAGTTCGGAGATTTACCGGGTGCCGGATGAGATGCTGCGGGATGCCGACATCGCGATGTA
>JANOVQ010000180.1:0-5141 GCA_031417495.1 Pseudomonadota bacterium
CTTGGGCGCGGATGTGAAGGGCGATATTTACGAGGGCCTGCTGGAGAAGAATGCGGAGGACACGAAATCCGGCGCCGGCCAATACTTCACGCCGCGCGCCTTGATTCGCGCGATGGTCGAGTGTGTGCGCCCGGAGCCGCGTAAAACAATCGCCGACCCGGCCTGTGGCACCGGTGGATTCTTCCTCGCAGCCTACGATTTTCTGGTGGCGTCGCACCCGACGATGGATAAAACGCAGCGCGCATTTCTGAAGCACGAGACGTTTCACGGTAATGAGATCGTCGCCGGCACCCGCCGCCTCGCTTTAATGAATATGTTTCTGCACAACATCGGCGAGATCGACGGCGACAGCATGGTTTCGCCGAACGATGCGCTGGTGGCGGACAGCGGAAAACGCTACGACTACGTGCTCGCCAATCCGCCCTTCGGCAAGAAAAGTTCGATGAGCTTCACCAATGACGAAGGCGAACAGGAAAGAGATGACCTAACCTATAACCGCCAGGATTTCTGGGCGACCACCTCCAACAAACAGCTCAACTTCGTGCAGCACATTCGCGCCATGTTAAAGACCACGGGCCGCGCGGCAGTCGTCGTCCCGGACAATGTGTTGTTTGAAGGGGGTGCCGGCGAGACGGTGCGCAAGAAACTGCTGGAGACGACCGAGCTGCATACCGTCCTGCGCCTGCCCACTGGCATCTTCTACGCCAATGGCGTGAAAGCGAATGTGTTGTTCTTCGATAACCGCGAGGCGAGTAAAGATCCCTGGACTAAAGAAGTGTGGTACTACGACTACCGCACCAACATTCATCACACGTTGAAAAAGAAATCACTGCGCTTCGAGGATCTCCAGGAATTCATCGCTTGCTACCACCCGCTAAATCGACATAAGCGTAAGGAAACCTGGCACGAACAGGACAGTCCCGAAGGTCGCTGGCGCAAATACTCCTATGCGCAACTCATTGCGCGCGATAAAACCAGCCTGGATATTTTCTGGCTCAAGGATAAGAGCCTTGCCGATCTGGATAATCTGCCGGAGCCGGACGAATTGGCGTTGGAAATTATTGAAAATCTCGAAGCGGGCTTGAATAGATTCAGGGAAATCGCGGCGGCGTTGCGCTAAATCTCGTCATCCCGGGCGGCGCCGCGTAAGCGGCATAGACCCGGGATCCATGGGCAGTTGGAAGTCTGTATGGATCCCGGATAAACGCTGCGCGTTTTCCGGGATGACGAGATTACCGCGACGGCAACTTCAACACCTGCTTAGCCAGAATATTTCGCTGAATCTCGTTGCTGCCGCCGTAAATCGTCGTCGTGCGCGCGTTGTAGTACTGGCTCATCACATCGATCTTCGCCGTGCCGAAGTCGATTTCGCCGACTCTGGCGCCGGCTTCGCCAGCCGCTTCCACCAGAAATTCACTGATCCTTGAGAAAGTTTCGCTGGCCCAGATTTTAAGCACCGAAACATCCGCGCCGAGGGTTTCGCCACGCCGCACGATGTCGGCGAAGACTTTGTACAGGGATTCAAGATCGGCCACATCGAGGGCGAAGCGCGTGAGGCGATTCACGAACACCGGATCATCCATCAGCCCGAGCGTGGCGGCCAGTTGGCGCAGACGGTTCATCGCGTACTGACATTGCTTGGGACTGCCGATGAAGATGCGTTCGTGGCCGAGCAGGGCTTTCGCGATGGTCCAGCCATCGTGCAGCGCGCCCACCAGGCTGTCGGCGGGGATGCGCACGTTGTCGAGGAATACTTCGCAGAACTCTTCGTCACCCGCGATATTGCGGATCGGGCGGATGATGATCCCAGCGCGCTTGAAGTCGATCAACACGAAGCTGATCCCGGCCTGCGGTTTAGCGTCGCGGTCGGTGCGCACCAGGCAGAACATGTGCGTTGCATCCTGGGCCATCGTGGTCCAGATCTTCTGTCCGTTGATCACGAACTCGTCGCCTTCGCGAACTGCGCTGGTGCGCAGTGACGCGAGATCGGAACCCGCATTCGGCTCCGAATAGCCCTGGCACCAGATATGTTCGCCGCTGAGCGCCTTGGGCAGGTAGTAGGCCATCTGCGCCGGGGTGCCATGTTGGATCAGGATTGGGCCGACCATGATGATGCCCTGATCGGGGGTGCGCGCGACGCCCCATCGTTCGCGCTCTTCGATGAAGATCAGCAGTTTTTCCGGACTCAAGCCCATGCCACCGTGGGCGGTTGGCCAGCCGGGGGCGGCCCAGCCACGCGCATGCAGAGTTGCGTACCAGTCGCGACATTGATGCCAGCGTGGACGTGCCCGCGGATTGCGGAGTTGCGCCGGGTAGTTGGCTTCATGCCAGTGGCGTACCACGGCGCGAAAGGTATCGTTAGCGAGCGCACTCCAACCACCCGGCGGGACCGCCATGTCCCGATCGATGCTGGCGGCTGGCGCACTCGCTTCTACGGAGAGCGCAGTGATCTGGGCGTGGGCGAGCCGGGCGGCGTGTTCGCGCGCGTTGCCATAACGTGCCGCCACTACCAGCGCGCGATTTAAGTACAGCCCGACATCGCACTCATCCGTATAGCCCATGGCGCCATGGAGCTGCACCGCCTCGCGCGCGATCAGCAGGGCCGCTTCGCAGGCGCGATAGCGGGCGCGACTCGCGGCCTGCTGCGCGGCGGGCGCGGCCGCAGTGTCCACGTCTGCACAACTTTCAGTGACTACTGCGTCGGTTAAGCGCAATTGCAGATACAGATCGACCAGCCGGTGTTGCAGCACCTGAAAGCTTCCGATCGCCTGGCCGAATTGACGTCGCGTGCCGACAAAATCGATCGTGAGCACGAAGAGGGCCTCGGCCAAGCCAAGCAGGTAGGCGCTGGAGGCCACCTCTACTCTGGCGCGCGCCACTTGCAAGGCCTGCACCGCCGGTTCGCCGGCACCGAGGAACACCCCGGTCGCGCGCGCCAACGTGAGCGCGCCGTCGCGGCCGCCATCGGCCAACGTGAACGGCGTGCAGGTCGCGCCGACGGCTGCGGCATCGACCTGAAACCACGCGGGTTGCCCGGCGAGTGTGGCCGGGATCAGCCAGCCATCGGCATCCGGCGCGAGCGGCACACCGCTGAGATGTCCGCTGAGGACATGGCTTTCGGCCGCGACTTCGGCGCGCACGCCAGAAAAAGCTTCGCCTGTCACCTTGCCGAGCGCAGGCACGAGAATCCGCTCGCCCTTACTGATCAACGATAGATAATCCGCCGGATCCTGCAACGCGCTCAACAGACTGGCCGCCGCGACTGCGGTCTCGAGCAGCGGTTCCGGGGCCAGTACTGCGCCGAGTTTGCGACACACGATGGCCGCCGCCGTCACGCCAAGTCCGAGTCCGCCCAGCGCAGTCGGGATCAGAATCTCAGTCCAGCCGAGTTCCGCCATCTGGCGCCACAATGCGCGATCAAAGGCCGGTGTCGCGCCGCGCAGGGCGCGCAGACGTTCACGTTTCAGCGCACGCGCGCAGAAGTCGGCAGCACTGTCGTGCAGCAGGGTTTCGAGATCGGATTGCTCAGCGGCGTTGGCGGTGTGCGTCATGGCGGGGGTGCTCCGGAGTTGGCTCAGGGCGCGGCGTAGGGCACGCCTTCTTCCGCGAGCTGCCAGATGTGATACCCGGCAGGCTCGGTCTGTTCTTCCAGCAAATGTCCGACCAGGCCGGCGCAGCGGGCAATCAGGTTGAAGCCGCGCGCGATGCTGGGTGGGATGCCGGCTTCGAGCAACACTGCGCCAATTGCGGCATTCACATTAATCACAATGTTTTTGCCGCTGGCGACTTTGATCGCATCGCCGAGCAGGAACATCGCGTCCAGGTATTGACCGTGGGCGCCGGCCGCGCGCGCCACTTCGTTGAGACGCGCGACCCGTGGATCGCCATTCACATGGATTGGATGACCATAGCCGGGCAGGAATTTCTTCGCGCTCGTGAACTCCTGTGCAATCGCGGTGGCCTCGGTCGCGCGCGCTGCCTCGGGTTTGCCGGTGATTCGTTGCAGCAGTTTCGCCGCCTCATCCGCCGTCCCGACGAAGCGCGTGCCGGCGCCGAGCAGGCCTGCGGCGACTGCGCCCTGTAGCGATTCCGGTGCACCGAGGTAGGTGACGCGGGTGGCGACTGCGGATGGCGTCATGCCGTGCTCCATAATGCAGACCAGCACTGCATCGACGATAGTCCTTTGCAGTGGGGTGGGTTCGGTGCCGAAAAAATGGAACATCAGGAAATCAGTGAAGGTGACTTTGCCGATGATGTCGTCGCACAGATTACGACCGCGAATCCAGATGTTGTCGACGTCACTGGTGCACAGGCGGGTGACGGGGTTGCTCTTTTTATACATGGTTTAGGGATCTCTGTTGCTAGGGCGGGATCGCCGCAGAATGCCGTTCTTGTAGGGACAAATCAACAAGGCTGCCGACTGCACTCGCAGAGAAGCTCAGCTCAATCAAAATCGCGGAAAGAAATTTCGCGAATTGCAGAATTTTCAGTTGTACGGACAGGAGTTTGTGCAGTACCTTGGCCGCCCATGGTCTTCGCAGCACACGCATCGCGCTGCAAGCCATGCCCGCTGGCTACGCGAGAATCCGTGTAGTGCTCCGGTTGCGAACGGTGAACTCCTTACCCGGAGCGCTCCTTCGCTGAACGCAGACGAGCGCGAAAAACGCGTCTCGCTTGCCCCAACCCAAAACACAATTTTGGAGGTAGCAATGTCGATCGTCGATCGCAGCCTGACCTTGGACGACAAGTACCAGGCGACCACCGGTTCAATTTATCTTAGCGGCGTGCAGGCGCTTATTCGCTTGCCCATCCTGCAGCACCTCCGCGACACCGCCGCCGGTCTCAACACCGCGGGCTTCATTTCCGGCTATCGCGGTTCGCCGCTCGGCGGCCTGGACAAAGCGGCCTGGAAAGCGGCGCCGCATCTCGCGCGGCACCACATCAAATTTTGGCCCGCAGTGAATGAAGAGCTGGCGGCGACTGCCGTGTGGGGCACCCAGCAGGTCGATCTGATAGGACCCGCCAACTATGACGGCGTGTTCGCGCTGTGGTATGGCAAGGGCCCTGGCGTCGATCGCTGCGGGGATGTCTTCAAGCACATGAATCACGCCGGCACCGCGCGCCATGGCGGCGTGCTGCTG
>JANOVQ010000181.1:0-9711 GCA_031417495.1 Pseudomonadota bacterium
CCGGATTCCGCAGGCGCCTATCTCACCGAACACCCGGATGTCGATGGCATTACGTTTACTGGCGAAACGCGTACCGGTGAAGCGATCATGCGCGCCGCCGCGCAAGGGTTGCGCGGCGTGTCCTTCGAACTTGGCGGCAAAAATCCCGCACTCGTCTTCGCGGATTGCGATCTGGATTATGCGATCCAAATGACCTTACTCTCGACCTTCGTTAACTGCGGCCAGGTGTGTCTCGGCACCGAACGCATTTATGTCGAGCGAGCGTTGTTCCCGACCTTCGTCGCGCGCATGAAGGAAGCGACCGAGAAGCTCAAAATCGGTCCGCCTAACGAGCCTGGTGTGAATTTAGGGCCGCTGATCAGCCAGGTGCATCGCGAAAAAGTACTGGGTTATTACCAGCTCGCGGTGGAGGAAGGCGCGACCGTGGTCACCGGCGGGGGGATTCCCGACATGCCGGGTGAACTCGCGAAGGGGAGTTGGGTCCAGCCCACAATTTGGACCGGCCTGCCGCCCACTGCGCGGATTAATCGCGAAGAAATCTTTGGACCGTGCTGCCACATCGCCCCCTTCGATAGCGAAGACGAGGTGATCAAGATCGCCAACGACACGCCCTACGGTTTGACTAGTGTGGTGTGGACGCGCGATCTTGCGCGGGCGCATCGAGTCGCCGCGCAACTTGAGACCGGGATCACCTGGGTCAACAGTTGGTTCCTGCGCGATTTGCGCACGCCGTTCGGCGGCATGAAGCACTCTGGCATCGGGCGCGAAGGCGGCGTGCATTCGCTCGAGTTCTACACCGAATTACGTAACATCTGCATCAGGTATTGATTCATGGCCGATTCCGTCACGCTCGACAAATACAGCGACGAACTCTTCAAAGCCTTGCGCGCGCGAAGTTCCGTCGAACCCCTGAGCGATCGCGATCCGACGTTGACCCACGCCGAGGCCTATCAGGTCTCGCTGGGCATCCTGAAACGCCGCGAGGCGGAGGGTGAAAGGATAGTCGGCAAGAAGATTGGACTGACCAGTCGCGCCGTGCAGGAGATGCTCAAGGTCAGCGAGCCGGATTACGGCTTTCTGACCGACCGCATGGAGTGCAGGGAGGGCACGCCGATTCCAATCAGTCGTGAACTCATGCTGCCCAAAGCGGAAGGTGAAATTGCGTTCGTGCTCAAGCACGACCTTGGCGGGCCCGGGATCACCAATGCGGATGTGTTGGCGGCGACCGCCGGGGTCAAGGTGTGTTTCGAAATCGTCGACTCGCGAATACGCGACTGGAAGATCAAAATTCAGGACACCATCGCGGATAACGCCTCGTGCGGCCTGTTCATGGCGAGCGACACCTTGGTCGATGTGCACAAGGTCGATCTCGTGACCTGCGGCATGGTGCTGTGGAAGAACGGTGAACTGGTCGCGACTGGGGCGGGTGCCGCCGCGTTGGGCTCGCCCGTGAATGCGGTGACGTGGCTGGCCAATGCGCTGGGGCGTCATGGGGTAACGTTAAAAGCGGGCGAGATCATTCTCTCTGGATCGCTGGTGCCGTTGATTCCGATTGCGCCAGGGGACGAGATGGAATTGGCGGTCGGTGGCCTGGGGCGGCTTAAGGCGAAATTTGTTTGAGAGCAGGTGTGACTGATGCAGAAGTGTGGATGATGCGGATGCCGTATGGATCCCGGATAAATGCTGCGCGTTTTCCGGGATGACGGAAGTTGCGGTCGCGGCGAACACTTATCCCCGTCATCCCGGGCGAAGACCCGGGATCCATGGACGTTGGAGTTCAGCACAGGCGCTCCATTCACGAACCCGGGAAGCTAATTGAGAGGTCATCAAGATGAAGATTAATTGTGCATTAATCGGTTCCGGCAATATCGGCACTGACCTCATGGTCAAGGCACTGCGTAGCGCATGGCTGAACCCGGTATGGATGATCGGCATAGACCAGGCCTCCGACGGACTGGCGAAGGCGCGTGCGGCGGGTCTCAAAACGACTCACGAAGGACTCGATGCCGCCCTGCCTCACTTCAAATCAGACCATATCCAGATCGCGTTCGACGCGACGTCGGCCTATGTTCATGCCGAGAACAGCCGCAAGGTGCTCGCGCAGAGCGTGTTCATGATTGATCTCACGCCGGCGGCTATTGGTCCCTTCTGCGTGCCGCCGGTCAATCTCGAAGCGCATATGCAGCAACAGACTGCCAATGTGAACATGGTGAGTTGCGGCGGCCAGGCGACGATTCCCATTGTGCACGCGATCTCGCGGGTGCAGCCGGTGAGCTATGCCGAGATCATCGCCACCGTTGCCTCCAAGTCAGCGGGGCCTGGCACGCGCAAGAATATTGATGAGTTCACGCGCACCACTGCGCTCGGCATTGAGCGGGTAGGCGGTGCGCAGAAGGGCAAGGCCATCATCATCCTGAATCCGGCCGAGCCCCCGTTGTTAATGCGCGATACGGTGCACTGTTTAACCGTGGAGGCGCCGGATGAGGCGAAGATTACCGCCTCGATCAAAGCCATGGTGGCGGAAGTCCAGCGCTATGTGCCGGGCTACACGCTGAAGCAAAATCCGGTGTTCGATGGGCGGCGCGTCTCGGTTTTCCTCGAAGTGGCGGGGCTCGGTGATTACCTGCCTAAATATGCCGGCAATCTCGACATCATGACCGCTGCGGCGCTGCGTACCGGCGAGATGTTTGCGCAGCGCCTGCAAGAGGGATCGCTAACCTTCCCGCAAATTAAGTCGGAGGCTGCGTAATGCTGGCGTCGAAACCAAAAATTAAAGTGCATGACATGTGTCTGCGCGATGGCATGCATCCGAAACAGCATCAAATCACCTTGGAGCAGATGCACTCAATCGCGACCGGGCTCGATGCGGCGGGCGTTGACCTGATTGAAGTCACGCATGGTGATGGACTCGGCGGCGCCTCGATCAACTACGGTTTCCCGGCTTTTTCTGATGAGCAGTACTTGCGGCATGTGATCCCCGCGCTCAAGCAGACCAAAGTCTCGGTATTGCTGATCCCCGGGATCGGCACTGTGGACGATCTGCAGATGGCTTATGAGTGTGGCATCCACACCGTGCGAGTCGCGACCCTGTGCTCCGAGGCCGATGTCTCGGAGCAGCATATCAAGCGGGCGCGAATTTTGGGGTTGGATACCGTCGGCTTTCTGATGATGGCGCACATGCTCGAGCCGGAAGCGCTCGCGGCGCAGGGCAAGCAGATGGAAGACTATGGCGCCACCTGCATTTACTGCACAGATTCGGCTGGCTACATGCTACCGGACGATGTGACTGGGCGGGTCGCAGCGCTGCGGCGCGTCCTGCGTCCGGAAACTGAGATTGGTTTCCATGGCCATCATAATCTCGCGCTCGGCGTGACCAATTCGCTCGCCGCGGTGGCTGCGGGTGCCACCCGGATCGATGGCTCTGCGGCCGGCCTCGGTGCCGGTGCGGGGAATACCCCGCTCGAAGTGTTCGTCGCGGTGTGCAAGCGGATGGGGATCGAGACCAATGTGGATCTCTATCAAATCATGGATGTGGCAGAAGATTTAGTGCTGCCGATTATGGACCATCAAATTCGCCTTGATCGCGATTCCTTGTTGATCGGCTACACCGGGGTGTACTCCACGTTCCTGCTGTTCGCGCAACGCGCGGCGAAACGATATGGGGTGTCCTCGCGCGATATCCTGGCCGAAATGGGCCGCCGAAAAACAGTCGGCGGACAGGAAGATTTGATTGAAGAAGTCGCGCTCGAACTCCAACAAAAATCCGCACTGCGGAAGGTGGCCAATGCTTAACGAACGTGCACTGGATGCGGCGGCAGTCGCAATTTTAGCCGAACGCGTGGACAACGCGGCGCGCAATCGCACGGCCATAGGTATGCTCACCGCCGACTATCCGCAGATGAAGCTCGGTGATGCTTACGCCGTGCAGAATGCGCTCCGCGCCCGCATGGAAGGTCGCGGAATCCGGGTCACCGGCCTCAAGATGGGGCTTACCTCGCGCGCGAAAATGTTGCAGATGGGCGTCGCGGAATCCCTCCACGGTTTTATCAGCGACGACGGCGCTTATGCGGATGGGGCCGAGATCCCGGTCGCGCGTTACATCCATCCGCGCATCGAGGCGGAAATCGCGGTGGTGATGAAGACCGCGCTGAAAGGCCCGCACTGCGATGCGGCGAAAGCGGCGGCGGCGATTGATTTTGTGTTACCGGCGATCGAAGTGATCGACTCGCGGTTCGCGGATTTCAAATTCGATGTGCTGAGCGTAGTGGCGGATAACACCTCGGCGGCAGGCTATGTGGTGGGTGGCCGCACGCGCCGGTTAAGCGAGATCGATTTGCTGACTGAAGGCGTGGTCCTTACCCGCAATGGCCTGATCGCGGAAGTTGGCGCAGGCGCTGCAGTGCTGGGTGACCCGCTTGAGGCGGTCGCGATGTTGGCGAATCAACGGGCTGAACTCGGTAGCGAAATTCCGGCGGGATGTTTGGTGATGACCGGTGGAATTACGGCGGCGATTCATGTTCACGCGGGGGATTCGGTGGTGGTGCACTATCACAGCCTGGGCTCGGTGCGGATGCGGTTCGTTTAAACGGCATGACAAGGGTGTAGCAATGCCGAGCGTGCAAGAACTCGCGGTGGTTGTCGGTGGCGCCGGCAACATGGGCACGGAAATCTGCGGCGCCTTGCAGCGCGCGGGCCTGAAGGTGATCGCGGTGGGACGTTCAGAGGCGGCGTTGAATAATTTGGTTCAGCGGCATCCGGGCGTGGTGCCCTGTGTCGCTGACATCAGCAACGACAGCGCTATTGAAACAATCAAATCGCTGCTCGATGGGGCAGTCCGCATGGCGCTCAACTGCGCTGGGATTCCGCTCGCCGGCGGCATCACCAGTGTGCCCTGCGCCGCGCTTGAAGCGGCGGTCGCGATTAAGATCACCGGTACCTTACGACTGGTGCGTGCGGTTGAGAGTCGGCTGGTCGCTGGCGCGCGCCTGGTGGCCATTGATGGTCACTACGGTTTTGAACCCGTCGCCTACCACGCGACCGCCGGCATCGCGAATTCGGCCCTGCCTAATTTGCTGCGCCAACTGAGTATTGCTTATGGCGAACGCGGGATCACCGGGCATGTGATTGCGTCCGGTCCTGCGGACACCGAGCGCCTGCGCGGGATCGCCAGGGAGCGCGCGGCGAGTCGGGGCGTGACGGTGGAGGATATCCTGGATGAGATGCGCGGGGAGTCCGCTGTAAAGTCGCTCACGACCCTTGCGCAGGTCGTGTGGGCAGTCACGATGTTGCTCGCGCCGGAAGCCACGGCGTTGACGGGTTCGACTTTGATGTTGGATTCCGGACGGCGCAAAGGCCTGCCTTAAACTCGAGGAATTCACGATGACCACCCACTGCAGAGATTTGACCGACCTTGAAATTGCGACTTTCCGCCGCGAGCGCGTGGTTTGTGCGAAGCAGATTATCGGTGAGGAATTTCTGCAGCGCCTGCGGACTTTAAGTTATGCGCAGCAACAGAACCCGACGCGTTGGGCAGGGGACTTCACGGAGAAGAATTCGCCTGGCCAGTTTTTCATGGACCGCCACATGCACGCCTACCAGACTCACTGGCGTGACATCTTATTCGAATCCGGACAGGGTAGAGTGGCAGCGCAGGCGCTGGGGGTTTCGCAGATTCGCGCTTACTTCGATCACCTCTGGATGCATGCTCCGAATACGCCGCAGGATTTTGACTGGCATCAAGATCTTCCCTATTGGCCATTCAAGGGGCGCGATATCTGTTCGATTTGGATCGCGCTTGAAGCGGATAGCACGATTGATTTTGTGCGCGGTTCTGGAACCTGGGGAAAATGGTTTCGTCCAGTGCTCCCGGCAGGCGAAATTACGACGGATCTAAAGGATTGGGTGGGCGCCTCGTACCAGGACGAAATGCCGGATTTCAGTGCGGACCCCGCGCGCTGGGAATTTATTACTTACGATATCGCAGCAGGTGACGCCATCGTGTTCGATGGCGCGATCGTGCATAAGTTACCGGGCAATTTGCATCCCACACGTTGGAAGATTGGCTTATCGACACGCTTTCTCGGCGATGACGCCTATTGGGATCCACGGCCCGGCACCGATCCAATCATCGGCCAGGACGACGTGCAGGTGCAGCCCGGTGCGCGGGCAATCGATCCGGCGTTCCCGTTACTGTGGCAGCACGGGCAGGAGATTCTCGGATAGGTCTATTTCTTGCGCGCGGTGGCCTTCTTCGCGGCCGCTGCGCGGGCTTTGATCTCAGCCGCGCGGACCTCGCTCGCGGGCTCGCCGGCGATTCCCCAACAGTCGGGATGGACTTCATGAATGCACACTCGAATGCGCTCCTTGGGGGCTTCGAGTACGGTGGCGACGACGGCGGTGATTTCGCGCAGCAAGCGATGTTTTTGCGCGGTCGAACGGCCTTCCAGAATTGTGATTTGGATGAGCGGCATGCAGGTTTCCTTAAATGTCGGTAGTCAGTTTGCGCGGGTCAAGCATACGTCCTGAAATATCGATAAAAAAGTCTATCATCGACATTTAATCGTAGCTATGATGCGGTGACTGACCACCCACGCAAAAAAGAATTGCAGGAGAATCCTATGGCGATCCGAGGTGTTTTAAGAATCGGAGAAGTGGCAGTCCGGGTGCTCGATCTCGCGGCCGCCACCACGCATTACGGCCAATACATTGGGCTGCACGAGATCATGCGGGAACACGATAAGGTCTATTTCAAAGCCTGGGATGAGCACGATCACCATAGCGTGGTGATTCGGGCGGCGGATTCGGCAGGTCTCGACTATGTCGCGTACAAGGTTTACGACGACGCCACGCTGATTGAACTGGAAAACAAGATCAAAGCCTATGGCATGCCAGTTGCCCGGATCGCCGCTGGCGTTTACCCGCGTAGCGGCCGGCGGATTCAATTCGAGCTTCCCGGCGGACATCTCATGCAGCTCTATGCAGAGAAAGATCGGATTGGAAATTCGCTACCGACACGCAATCCCGGCGTCCTTCCGGATGAAGGGGTGATTCGTGGCATGGGCCCCACGCGCCTGGACCACGTCCTGCTGGCCGGACCGAATGTCACCGAAACAACGAAGTTCTTCGTCGAGGTCCTGAACTTCGATCTCGGCGAAGAGTTGATCGATAACGACAGCGGCATGCAACTCGGCACCTTTCTGTGCTGCTCAAACAAGCCACACGATATTGCGTTCGTGCTCCGCGAGGAACGCGGCAAATTTCATCACATGTCGTTTTTCCTGGAGTCGATTGGGGATGTCTATCACGCCGGTGACATCATGGGGAAACACAATATCTCCGTTGAAGTTGGCCCCACCCGCCACGGCATCACGCGCGGCGCGACGATTTATTTCTACGATCCCTCCGGCAATCGGAACGAAGTCTTTTCGGGGGGCTATATTCACTATCCCGATCATCCACATCTGACCTGGGATACCACGCAACTCGGCCATGCAGCGTTCGCGATCGACAATCAACCACGGCAGAGTTTCTTTGAAGTAGTGACGTGATTAACGGCGCGTCAGGATTGCCCTCAACACGCCGTTGCAAGGAACGCCACGCCGCGCGATCTGCTGCTCTTCTTTTTCTGGTGCGCATGAGTAATCGGTGAGAAATCCATGAACCTAGGTCACCCGACACCCCAGCCGGTTTTGCTCTATTTCCACTTTCGCAGCCCGTACTGCTATCTCGCGTCTAAATCCCTGTGGCCGATGCTTGACGATTTTCACACCGAGTTGAAATGGCGACCACTCGGCGGATGGGATGGTCGCTCGCCGCCTGACCGGGCCAAAGTGAAGGTTCCCATTGCTCGGCAAGATCTCGCGCGCCATTGCCGGCGACTAGGGATCCCCTGCAATCCGCCACCCATGACGACCGATGCGACCTTGGCCGGGGTGGGCTCCTTGCTCGCCGAGGAACGCGGCGTTTTGCGCGAATACATGGTCGAGATGATGCGGGCCGAGTGGGCCGCCGGCAACGATATCGGCTTGGTGGAGGTGCGTAACGCGGTCGCCCAGGCAGTGGGTTTGAACGTGGGTGAATATGAAGACTATGTCAATTCAGCCGCGAACCAACAGCGCTTGGTCGCGAATTGGGAGGAGGCGCAGGCCAAGGGGGTGGTCGGTGTGCCGACCTTCGTGATCGACGAGCAGATTTTCTGGGGCAATGATCGGATTGATTTCGTGCTTGAACATTTGCTCGAACTCCGACTCGCCCGCTGCTGAAACAAACCAAGGAAGATGCGATGACGGAGAATCCAGAAATCTCACAATCCGTGGTGGCCGCCGGAATTCGTACCAACTATCACGATGTTGGACAGGGCAAGCCCATCTTGTTGTTGCACGGTTCGGGTGCCGGGGTAAGTGCTTTTGCCAACTGGCGTCTTAGCTTGCCGGTACTGGCGCGAGATTTCCGTGTGCTTGCGCCGGATATGGTCGGCTTTGGCTTTACGGAGCGGCCGGTGGGTGCGCACTACACGCTCGATCTCTGGCTTAAACATGCGCTGGGTTTTCTCGATGCGCTAGGGTTGGCGAGTGTCGATATCGTTGGCAATTCCTTTGGCGGAGGGCTGGCCCTAGCGTTAGCGGCGCGCGCGCCAGAAAGAGTGGGACGCTTGGTCTTGATGGGCAGCGCCGGCACTTCGTTTGATTTGACACCGGGTCTCGATGCGGCTTGGGGTTATACCCCGTCGCTCGAGAATATGCGCAAGCTACTCGATATCTTCGCCTTTGATCGCAGCCTGGTGACCGACGACCTCGCACAGCTGCGCTATGCGGCGAGTGTGCGGCCAGGTTTTCAGGAATCTTTCAGCCAGATGTTCCCCGCTCCCCGCCAGCGCTGGATCGCGGCCTTGGCGACGCCCGATTCCGCGTTAAAGACTCTGCCACATCCGGTGCTGCTGATTCACGGCCGCGAAGACCAGGTCGTTCCGCTGCAGAGTTCGTTGCGCTTGTTGGACCTTATTCCGCGCGCCGAATTGCACGTCTTCGGGCAATGTGGGCATTGGACTCAGATCGAGCATGCAGTGCGCTTCAATCAATTGGTCACCAATTTCTTCGCGACTGATGCGGCGCGGCCTTAAGTTGCAATGAATTCCGCGCGTGAGCACACTTGAAGACAGGCGAGGATGCGGCAAAGCCCACTCACGCCGATCAACGATCAGACCCGCTTTGTGCGGGTCACTGGTGCGGCGCGTGGCGGGTTCATCGAATTCCAATTTTCAATTGGTGACCCGACTTTGTACTTGGACATGATCCTGCCGCGCTCGGCGTTCGAGGAATTTTGCGCCACCAACAAGGTGGTGCACCTCAACGCCGAACAAGGCAGGATGGTGGATGCCGACCACGCCAAATGGCGCGGCGGCCAGATCGAACAATAATTCCCCCGGGGAGAAACGCGGAATGTCCGTCGAAATTAAGACGACCACGATTGAACCGCTCCGCCTCACCTTCGATCATCTCGAAGCCCGTATTGGCAAGGGCAAGGCGGCGACGCGCTACCAGGAGGCAGTGCACGACTTTCAGGTCACGCATAATTTCCATTATCGCCCCACGTGGCAGCCCGAGCTGGAATTGTTCGATAAGCGGCGCACGGCAATCCAGCTCGAAGACTTTGACCAGTTAATCGATCCGCGCCAGTACTACTACGCGCCCTACACCCTTCAGCGCGCGCGCC
>JANOVQ010000182.1:0-14005 GCA_031417495.1 Pseudomonadota bacterium
CCGTGGCCGTCACGGCGTACGAACCCCACGTGATTACCAAAGATATTTCGTACACGTTTTATCCCGGGGTGCGGCCGTTGCAACGACTCGAAGCGCGGGCTGGGCGAGAGGTGAGTGCGTTGGTGCAGAGCAGCGCGCACAGCTACCGGCAGGCACTTGCCGAACGGGCCGAGCGGCAAATCCACACGGAGCACCACACGGAGCACGGGGCGCAGACGCCTGCGCAAGCGCCACAGGATTTGGCGGTTGCGAGTGAAGGGCGTTTGAGGGGAGCAGCTTCAACGGCTCGCGTGGTGGTGGTAGGCGACGCAGATTTTGCGAGCAACTCGTTCTATCCCTACGCGGCGAACAGCGATCTCACTCTGGCGATGGTGCGCTGGCTGTTACGCGAAGACAGCCGGCCGGCGATTGCCTCGCGGATTCCGTTGCCACCAGTCCTCATTCTCACCAAGCCACAGATGCAGTGGGTCTTTGCCTTAGTCGAAGTGGTGTTGCCGGCGCTGGTGGGCCTGTGCGGCGCACTGGTGTGGTGGCGTCGCCGATGAGCTTGGCACCGCGAATCCTTCCGTGGCTCGTGGCAGCGTTAGCCATCGCTTTTCTGCTCGTGATGATACGTGCCGGTCGCTTGCCCGAGTACGCGCATTTCAATGCGTTCGAAGCAGGCGGTTTGCTGCGCGAGCCACCAGAATCCGTCACCCAGGTGACCTTGCAGCGCGCGGCTCAGCAATGGGTAGGGCAGCGGGTGAGTGCGCAGTGGGTCGATGTGCGTGGACAACCCTTGCCAGCCCCGCTCGCGGCTAGCCTGGATGGCGCGGTGCGCTTCATGCACACCGCGGCGCCCGTGCGCCTCCTCGCGCCGGCCATCGGCGCTGCCGACGATCTCGCGCAGTTTGGCCTCAGCCCGGCCGCCCTCACCATCACCTTGGCGAATTCCAGCGGCATTCTGCTGCAGTTTGCGCTGGGTGGTCAGAATCCGGACGGTCTCCTGCGTTATGTGCACGAGGCCGCCGCGCCTGGCCTCGTGCTGGTCTCCGGCTTTGTTGGCCAGGCCTGGGACGGCCTGGCTGCGGAGTTACTGGTGCCCGGCGCGCCTGGCAGGTTATAAAGAGGGCAATTTCCCACACCCATAAAGAGGAGGTTGGCAATGCGACGCAATATTGAATTCAACGCAGATGGCGTGAAATTACGTGGTTGGTTTTATAAACCCGATAAAGCCAAAGGGCCGTTTCCTACTATCGTCATGGCGCACGGTTTTTCCGGCGTGAAAGAAATGTCGCTCGATAAGTTTGCCGAGGTCTTTGCAGCTGCTGGCATGGCCGTGTTGGTGTATGACAATCGCTGTCTTGGCGCGAGCGAGGGACGACCCCGCGGGGAAATCGATCCGAGTTGGCAGCGTCGCGACTATCGCACTGCGATTACCTACGCGCAGACTTTGCGTGACGTGGACAAGAATCGCATCGGGATCTGGGGGACGAGCTATACCGGCGGCACGGTGTGCATGGTGGCAGCCTTGGATCGAAGAGTTAAAGCGGTCGTCAGCCAGGTGCCGTTCATGGTCGGGCACAAGAACCTGCAGCAATTCCTGCCGATCGATGGCTGGGTGCCATTCCAGCAGATGCTCGACGAAGATCGCCTGCGCCGCATGAAGGGGGAGAAATCCAAACTCATGAAAATGCGTTCACTCGATCCCAGCGAACCGCACGTCTTTCCAGGCGACAAGACTTACAACTACATTCAGTACTATCTGGATCGCGATCCCAAGTCCACCTGGAAAAACCAGGTTACCGTCCGTTCGCTTGAGTACATGCTGGAATACGATGTCACGCCGTTCATGGTGCGCATCAGTCCGACGCCGTTGTTGATGATCCTTTCGGATTACGACACCACCACCCCGAGCGACATTGCGCTCGAGTGTTATGCCTTGGTGCCGGGGCCGAAGAAACTCTTGATGATCAATTCAGATCACTACGCGGCATACATCGAGAAATTCGCGCAAACGAGTGCCGCGGCGCGCGATTTCTTTCTGGAGACGCTGGCCTGAAGAGGGACTAAGGGGCTTGGCGCGCAGATGCGGTTAGGCCGCCCGTTCCAAAGCCGAATCGCTTCGAGAAAGCGGCGTGTTCCCGGCCTCCGTCCTCGCGACTCCCATCCCTTAAGTCGGGGCCCAGTCGCTCCGGGCGAAGGCCGGGAACACACCGCTCCCAAGCGCCCGTAAGATTCCGCGCATTTTTTACCTTTGTAGGTTGGGTTAGCCCAGCGTAACCCAACCATAGGTTTAGGCCGCCGCGCTCGGTCGTTTAGACACCGCGTCATACCAACGCTGCGTGTGCACGTGGCCCGCCGGAATCCCCAACTCGACCCACTTGTGAAAATCCACCGCGCACTGCGCGGTGATGTCCGCCATCGTATAAGCGTCGCCCACCAGATACTCGGCGCGACTCAAGATTTCTTCCAACCAAGCGTAGTAGCGGCCAATTGTCTGCCGCCCGCGCGCGACGAGGCCGGGAATGGTGGGTATCGCCTGATATGGGGCACCCGGGATGCTGCGGTCGACGAATTTCTCATGCTTGTTACGGAAGGCTTCGGAGCCGGCGATCATGCCTTCGAATTCGGCCTTGCGCTGGGCGGATTCGACCAGCGCACGTTCGAGCGGGGTGCGCCCCAGCAAATTCGGTGTCGGATAAAGTTCTTCGAAGTAACGGCAAATCGCCATAACCTCGTCGAAGCGCGTGCCGTCGTCGAGTTCTAAGGTGGGAATGAGTCCACGCGGGTTAACCGAAACATAGGGTTCGCGCAGGTTCTCACCTTCTAGAATGTTTACTTCGACCTTGGGGATTTCGATCCCTTTCTCGGCCATGAAAATGCGCGCGCGGCGCGGATTGGGCGCCATGTGGCAGTCGTAGAACTTCATTGCTGTCTCCTCGATTTGCTTGGGCCTCAACGAAATTTTGGCATCACTTCTTCGGCGAACAATTGCAGGTATTCGTTCATCTGCGCTTCGGGCATGCCGGGCGGCACCGTCCAGGTGTAATAGCGCTCGATGCCGGTGGCTTCGACATACGCGCCGATCATATCGATCGCCTGCGCTGGGGTGACCACCGATAGGATGCCGTGTTCGGCCAGTTGTGGCGCTTCAGTAATCGCGGGAAACAGCGTTTGTCCTGCTTCGTGCGCCCATTGGTTGTACATCTGGACCTGATAGAGGATGTGCGGTGCCACCTTCGCGAAAGTCTTGGTGGGCTGATTTGAAACGATGAGCCAGAAATGTCCGCCAGCGACCCGCCCGGGCTTGCCGAGTCGGGCAAGTTCTTCGCGGTAGACTTTGACCATCGGCGTCATGTCGCCGGTGCCGATGTAACCATCGCCAATGCGCGCCGCACGCTGGGCAGAGGCCGGCGCGAAACCGCCCACCCATAGAGGCATCGGATTTTGCACCGGGAGCGGCACCAGTTTGGCGCCTTCAATTTGATAATGCTTGCTTTGGTAGTTAACGGTTTCACCCCGCCATAGCGCGCGAATGATTTCGAGTCCTTCATCCATGCGCCGGGCGCGGGATTGACTGGTCAAGCCAAAACCGGCGAATTCCTGCGGGCGATAACCGACGCCGACACCCAAATCGAAACGCCCATTTGAGAGGACGTCGATGGTGGCTGCGTCCTCCGCGACATTCACCGCATGATGCAGCGGCAACAACAGCACACTGGTGCCGATCCGCATGCGTTCAGTACGCACCGCGACCGCCGCCGCGAGCGGCAGGATCGATGGCGCGTGGCCGTCGGCGCAGAAATGATGTTCGGTCAGCCACACATCGTCGTAACCAATTTTCTCGGCCCACGCGATCTGGCGCAGAGTTTCGGCGTAAATCTCGGTGTACGGACGTGCCCATTGCGCAGGATTACGCAGCGAATACCACAGACCAAATTTCAAACTCGCGGTCATCCGGAAATCCCCGTGCGTTTTTCGATGGTCACCTGCATGCCGAAGCGTGGGCGATAGGTGATAGTCGCCATCGGCTGCACCGGATGCCCCGGCACCGGGCGCACCCGGAATTGTTGCAGCAGCTGCGCCAGCACCAGCTGGATTTCCAGCATCGACATACCGACCCCAATGCAGGCGCGGGGTCCGGCCGCGAAAGGAATATAACAATACGAATGACGGCCCTGGCTACGCTGCGGGCTAAAGCGCGTCGGGTCGAAGCGTTCGGGGTCGGGCCAGTGACCGGGGTGTCGATGCAGCGAGTAGGGCAGGATCGAAATGTAGGCTTTCGCGGGCAGTTGAAAGCCGCCGAATTCCTGCGCGTGCTCAGATCGCCGCGCAATGCCCCACACCGGCGGATACAGGCGCATGGTTTCCTGTACCACCTGTTTGAGATACGGCAGCCGTGCGAGATCGCCGGCGGTCGCCGGCTTGCCGCATAACACCGAATCTAATTCGTGGAGCAGCTCAGCTTCGACGGCAGGATTACGCGACAGCGTGTAGAAGGTCCACTGCAGCGCGGTGGCTGAAGTTTCGTGTCCCGCCAGCATCAAAGTCACGACCTCATCGCGGATCTGCTTTTCCTCCATGCCGAGGCCGGATTGTTCATCGCGCGCGGAAAGCAGGCGATCAAGCAGATCCTTGGTCTCGCCGCCGCGCGCGCGCCGACCATTGATCACTTTGTAGACGATGTGATCGATGCGCGACAGGATCTCCTTGAAGCGCCGATTGTGCGGGGTTGGGATCCGCGGGAACAGCGAGAAGAAAGCGGCCAGGGTCTTGGTGTTGATATTGATCACGTCGAGAAAATCGACCATCTCGTCGGCGTGCTCGTCGATTTCAGAGCCGAATAAAGTGGCGGCGACGATCTGGAACGTGACGCGACTCATCTCGCGCTCGAGTGCGACCGGAGTCTCCGGCTTCAGCGCATTCCAACGCGCGGCGAGCAAGCTGGTGTAACTATTGATCGCGACATCGAAGGCGTTCACGACCTTGTGATGAAACATCGGCTGCATGAGGCGACGTTGCTTGGTCCAGTCTTCCCCATCGTTGGTGACCAGGCCCTTGCCCATGGTCTGCGCCAATATCCGGTAATCGTAAAGATCTTTGGTGAATTCGGGATGTGCCTGGCTCAGTACCTGGCGCACATGATCGGGGTTATTCAACATGTAAACGGTGAGCATGCCGCGCCACACCGAGACCTCTCCGTAATTGAGGAAGAGGTTGTGCATGAACGCCGCGGGATCGCGGCCGTAGGCTCTGAGGCCTTGCCACAGGTTGGGGCCGGGCGGTGACGGCAACGGCTGTTTGGATTCGGCAATGCTGGTCATAAGGGACGATCTCTGTCGGAACGGGATATTCCGCCGGCGGCGGCTAAGCCGCTATAGTGCCCACGCCTCTAATGGGGAACAAGCGGAGACCCCGGCAATACATCTGCGTCCGGCGGGTTAATCGAACAGATAACGAAATCCCACTTCCAAATTCCAGTTGTACACCTGGGGAATGTCGTCGCCGTGGGTGGCGATGCCGGGCCTCACCCACACCGCCCAATGCGCGGAAAGAAAGCGTCCGGTTTCCACTTCGAGGGTCGCACCGAGCCGCTGATTACGCTGGTGGTCAATAAATACGACAGCCTCGGTTCCGGTGTAGAAGCTGGCCGGCCAGCGGGTCAGCGCGAATAGCTTCAGCGTGCTGTAATTTAGATCTGGACGTCGCGAGTCGCCGCCAATGGAGTGAAAAACCTGCACAGTCGGGAAAAACGTCGTGTGCAGTTGGGGTGCATCGAGCGACAGGAAAGCGATGGGCGCCAGGGTATATTTGCCGGCGCCAAGCTGCCGCGACTCGGCGGTATCTAAGACCAATTCGCTACCAACGACCAAGGCGAACGCAGCATTGCGGATCACGCGGAAGTTCGCGCGGACCGATAAATCGCCAAGCCCTGATTCGGCTTCCATCCCGGGTGTGCGGGGGGCGCTGTAGACGTAGGGCAATTCGCAGCGCAGCGCGAAGGTTTTGCTGAATGCGTAGTCAAGACGATTGGTCGCAATGTCCCGAAAGCCACCTGTTTGCGGTACCTGGTAGCGATTCCGCCAATCGAAGCGAGTCCGGAAATCGGTGGGATCGAGACGCTGCGCGGCGTGCGCTGGGGCTGTTTCGGCGGCACTTGAATTAATGCCCCCGAGCACGGTGGTTGCGCTCAGCAAGGCGGCCATGAGGGGGTTGGTGCGCACGCGAATAATTCAGTTGCTGAGATTGCTTGGTGGGGCGTCGCTGCGTGGTGGTGACCGCGCCGAGCGCCGCAGTTTCATCGGCGAGAAAATTTCGCTAACGGGTATTGTCAAGGATTAAGACCACGGGGTCGATAGACCACCCTCGCGCGGCGGGTGAGCGCTGTGCTTGGGAATTTCTCAGGCCACTAAGCGAGGTCCTGGCGGCGCTGGCGCGCTTCGAATTCCAGGCGAGAGCACGCGCCCGTGCATGCTAGAATTTCGGCCTGCCATGCTGCAATTTCCCACCATCAACCCTGTCGCGCTCCAACTGGGACCGCTTGCCATTCATTGGTACGGTCTGGCCTATCTCGCGGGTATTGGACTTGGGTGGCGGGTTTTGAACTATCGCGCAGGCCGCTCGAACGGTCGCTGGTCGCGCGAGGAAGTCGCTGATTTGGTGTTTTATGCCGCGGTGGGTGGGGTGCTGGGCGGCCGCCTCGGATACGGCCTCTTCTATCACTTTGCGCAGTACGTAAATGAGCCACTGGCCATCTTCGCGGTGTGGCGAGGTGGCATGTCTTTTCATGGTGGCGTGGTGGGTTTCATCTTGGCAATGGGTTGGTTTGCGCGGCGCGGCGGGAAGTCGTTTTTTGAAATTACGGATTTCGTGTTACCAGTGGTCCCTATTGGACTTTTTTTTGGGCGTATCGCCAATTTCGTGAATCAGGAATTGTGGGGTGCGCCTTCTAACCTGCCCTGGGCGGTGGTCTTCACCGCGCCGGCAGCCGGTGGCATTGCGCGTCATCCCTCGCAGCTTTACGAGGCTGGGCTGGAAGGACTGGTGCTCTTCGCGATCTTGAATTGGCTCTGGCATCGGCGCTCGCCACGCGGGATGATCGCCGGCGCATTCCTGCTGGGGTACAGCGTTTTTCGTTTTGGCATTGAATTCATTCGCGAGCCCGATCAGCACATTGGCTACCTGTATGACCACTGGTTGACGATGGGGCATGTGCTGTCAGTGCCGATGGCAATTGTCGGGGCTGTAATGTTGGTCGTTGCAGCCCGCCGAAAAGTGGTTTAGGAGCATAGCTGGATGCAAACCTATCTTGAGCTTTTACGCCACGTGCGCCAGCACGGTCTGCGTAAAGGAGATCGCACCGGCACCGGCACCTTGAG
Source organism: Pseudomonadota bacterium (assembly GCA_031417495.1). Taxonomy (GTDB): domain Bacteria; phylum Pseudomonadota; class Gammaproteobacteria; genus CAIKBL01. Next base: position 7,362 of record JANOVQ010000182.1, read on the forward strand.
TGTTTTTGGCTACCAGATGCGCTTCGACTTACGCCAGACATTCCCCTTGCTCACTACTAAGAAAGTGCATCTGAAATCCATCATTCATGAGCTGCTATGGTTCCTCCAGGGTGGCACCAACACGGCTTATCTCAATCAACATGGGGTTTCAATCTGGAATGAATGGGCGGATGCGAACGGCGAGTTGGGGCCGGTTTACGGTGCGCAGTGGCGGCGGTGGCACACGGCCGATGGACGGGTTGTTGATCAGATCAGTGAGTTGATCGCGGGTTTGCAGCAGAACCCCGATTCGCGGCGGCATATTGTGAGTGCGTGGAATGTCGGTGACCTCCCCAGCATGGCACTCGCGCCTTGCCATATTTTGTGCCAGTTTTACGTAGCTGAAGGCGAATTGTCGTGCCAGCTTTATCAGCGCAGCGCGGATGTGTTTCTCGGAGTGCCCTTTAATATCGCCTCTTATGCATTACTGACCTTGATGGTGGCGCAAATCTGCAAACTCAAAGCGGGCGATTTCGTGCATACCTTGGGCGATGCACATTTATATCTGAATCATTTGGAGCAGGCCGACTTGCAGTTGTCCCGCGAGGTCTATGCAGCGCCCGAGATGCGGCTTAATCCCCTGGTATCTTCAATCTTTGATTTTAAGTACGAAGATTTTGAATTGCGTAATTACCGCGCGCATCCAGGAATTGCTGCGCCCATCGCGGTTTAAGACGAGGCTTCGTCTATGCGAGTTAATCTCGTCGTCGCGATCGCGACCAATGGCGTGATCGGACGGGCCGCCACCTTGCCCTGGCATCTGCCGGCGGATTTACGGCACTTTAAACAGATTACGCTTGGTTACCCCCTCATCATGGGGCGCATCACACACCAATCAATCGGTCGCGCACTCCCGGGGAGACTCAACATTGTAGTGTCGCGCGATTTGCAGGCCGCCGCCGCTGGCTGCGTGGTGGTCGCGTCGTTGGCACACGCACTGACTGCCGCTGCACCTGCGTCCGAGGTGATGGTAATCGGCGGGCACGCGATCTATCACGCAGCGCTACCATTGGCCCAACGGATATTTCTCACTGAAGTGCAAGCTGAGATTGAGGGCGATGTACGCTTCCCGCCATTCGCGCGCGGAGATTGGCGGGAGACTTCACGCGAAGATTTTGCGGCGGACGAACAGAATGCCTTTCCCTTCAGTTTCGTCGTTCTTGAGCGTGCCAGCCACTGACCGCGAAACGCGTGCCGTCTTCGAGACGTAGTGCGCTCAAAGCTCCACCCCAGACCGCCCCAGTATCCAGCGGGAAAACTTTGTACTGCCGTTCCTGGTTGGCGCTCAGGCGCAACGTCGACCAGTGTCCAAATACAATAGGCAGAGCCGCCGCGGCACGGTTCGGTAGCATGAACCAGGGAATCAGATCGGGTATTGGGGTCGTCAGGCCCTCCTTCGTCTTGAAATCCAAGCCCCCGTCGGGTTTGCAGAAACGCATCCGCGTAAAACAGTTCGTGATATAGCGCAGGCGTTCTACGGCGGCGAGTGTGGGCGACCATTGCGCGGGCGTATTGCCGTACATGTCTGCAAGGAGATTTACAAAGTTGCTGCCGCGTAAGGCAGTCTCAACTTCGCTGGCATGCCGAAGCGCGTCTTCGATTGTCCAGCTCGCAGGCACCCCCGCGTGGACCAAACTTATGCCGAGCGCGCGATCGTGATGGAAAAGGGGGCGCTGACGTAACCACTCAAGGAGCGAATCGCAATCCTTTGCTGCGAGCACGGCGTCCAAGGTATCGCCTTTTTTTCGACGTCGTTGCGGGACATGGCGCGTCGCCAGCAAATGCAAATCGTGATTGCCGAGAACTGTGACCGAGCAGGCATCGAGCGCATGAACCAGACGGAGTACGCCTAGGCTGTCGGGGCCGCGATTAACCAAGTCTCCGGTGAACCATAGACGATCATTGGCGGCATCGAAGGAAATTTCACGGAGTAGCGCGGAGAGTGATTCCAGGCAGCCTTGGATATCTCCGATTGCATAAGTCGCCATGTGAACCGTCCCGGTAGCCGACGACTAAGCGCAGAAAATTAGTGCAGTACGTTCGGCACCGAGAGCCGAAAGACGGCGATGGGCGCCTCAAACCGTGCGCCCTCGTCGGTCACCATGTGATAGGTGCCCTGCATGGTACCGACGGGCGTTTCGAGCACCGCTCCACTGGTATATCGAAATGAATCGCCCGGTTCCAAATGCGGCTGCTCACCGACCACCCCCTCTCCTTTGACCTCTTGGACCTGCCCCGAGGCATCGGTGATGATCCAGTGGCGAGTGAGCAGTTGGGCCGCCACGCGCCCGATGTTCTCGATGGTGATGGTGTATGCAAACACGTAGCGATTACGCGCGGGATCAGATTGCGCTGAAATAAAATTGGTTTCGACACCGACTCGAATCGGATGATCGTTGTCTTGGGTGGTCTCGTAATTCACGTTATTCAACCTATGCGGGGGACTGCCAGCAGCCAATCTAATGTATGCACTTAGGTGGGGTAAAGCCCGGCGCGTTGCTTGGTAAGTGCGTTTTGCCGAAGTTCCAATCGCCGCAAATTGACCGCCTCAGCAACCTCGTGATGCGTGATCGCCGCCTGGCCAACCAGATCCGCAATGGTTCGCGCGAGTCTGAGTAGGCGATGATAGGTTCTAGGCGAGAGGTTAAAGCGAGTGAACGCTTGTTCGAGCAGGCTCTTGCTCGGACCATCGAGCGCCGCCACACTCGCAAGTTTGGTCGGACCGAGCCGCGAATTCAGGCAGGCTTGGCGCGCTAATTGAATTTCACGCGCAGCGAGCACGCGATGCCGCACGGTTTCGCTTGCTTCCGCTGCCGCGGCCAGGGGCTTGTGCAGCCAATCACTTTCGCGCCCAACTTCCAATTGGATATCGATTCGATCAAGCAGCGGTCCTGAGATTCGTGACAGATAACGGGCAATTCTTTCCTCTGCGCAAAAGCAACGTCCGGACGCATCTCCCGCATAACCGCACGGGCAGGGGTTCATCGCGGCGATAAATTGAAAATCGGCTGGAAATTCGGCCTGTCTGGCCGCGCGTGAAATCGTTACCCGGAAGCTCTCCAGCGGCTCGCGCAGGACCTCGAGCACGCGCCGATCGAACTCGGGAAGTTCGTCAAAGAACAACACGCCATGATGGGCAAGCGAGACCTCGCCGGGTTTCGGAATCGCCCCGCCGCCGATGATGGCGGCCGCCGAGGCTGTGTGGTGCGGCGCCCGGAACGGCGGCGTACGCCACAATTCAGGGTTCCACGGCAGGCTGGCAATCGAGCGGATAGTCGCGACTTCTAGCGCCGCCGGTGAACTCAGAGTTGGCAGTAAGCCGGGGAGTCGCATGGCGAGCATGGTCTTGCCAGTACCGGGAGGACCAACCATCAGCAGATTGTGGCCACCGGCGGCGGCAATTTCGAGGGCGCGGCGTGCGGCGTGTTGCCCTTGGATATCTGCCAGATCAGGGATAAAGGCGTTTCCCACAACGCGCTGAGAAGGGGTCATTGGTACCGGTTGGAGCAGCAGCGAATGATCGAGGTGGGCGCAGACCTCGCGTAAGTTGCGCGGGGCAAAAACCTCCAGTCCGTCGCACAGCGTGGCTTCTCGGCAGTCTTCGCGGGCGCAGATTAGACCGCGCTTATCGCTACGGGCTGCCAGCGCCGCCGGCAATACGCCGCGGACTGGTCTTAGTTCGCCGGTTAGCGCCAATTCGGCCGCATATTCATAGGCGCCCAGTGAAGCCGGGGACACCTGTCCGGAGGCGGCCAACACGCTGAGCGCGATCGCCAGATCGAAGCGAGTCCCCTCCTTCGGAATGTCTGCCGGCGCGAGATTGATCGTAATCCGACGGTGCGGAAATTCGAAACCCGCATTCAGGATCGCTGAGCGCACACGCTCCTTACTTTCACGGACGGCAGTTTCCGCTAAGCCGACCATGCCAAAGGCGGGTAGTCCGGGAGTCAGATGCGTTTCGATAATGACGAGAGGCGCCAGCAGACCGATTTGGGCGCGGGCGTAAGCAATCGCGAGGGACATGACAGGTTCCTTGTCGTTACATGCACCGGCCTCCATGCCGAGCAGTCAAGCCAGAGTCTAGCGGGGTTTTTCGAGTTCTGCGATAAGCGTTTCCAGTTGATCTAATTTCTCGCGTGTTCTGGCCAGCAGTGCGGATTGCGCGTCGAATTCCTCACGCGTGACCAGATTCATTTTAGTCAGCGCCGATTCCAGAAAAACCTTCAGACTCTGGCGAATCTCTTCCGGGGCCTGAATGGCGGACTCGGGCAGCATCGAGCGCAGCTGATCGACAAGTTGGTTGAGGTTTTGAAATTTCATGGGGCCCATTAAAACGGACTAAGGACAGTCGAGTCCAGCGTGGACTCGTGCGTCGACCTCAAGTCGACATCAATTAACGCTGTTACGCACCTACCGAATCGGCACACGCACGAAAATAGTGCTTTGTCACCGTTAGCAAGCTCCGCGACAGCGCATTTCTGTCCCTGGAACAACCAAAGGATAAGGGTTATAACCTCGGAAGGCGCGGGCCTAAGCTAAAACTCAGCTAACACTCTCCGACTGGCACATATGCTGCAAGCACTAGGCACGACAACGACGCCGTAGAGGCGCGACCGGTCACATGAGTGGGTGACCAGCGGGTAACGAAACGGGATCTTGAATTGGGAGTCGAACGATGAAACTAGTGACTGCGATTATTAAGCCTTTCAAACTTGACGATGCGCGCGAAGCGCTGTCAGAGATAGGAGTCCAAGGCCTGACCGTGACCGAGGTCAAGGGCTTCGGACGCCAGAAAGGGCACACCGAACTGTACCGCGGCGCAGAGTATGTGGTGGATTTTCTGCCTAAATCGAAGTTGGAAGTGGCGGTTGCCGATGACAAAGTGGATGAAGTGATCGAGGCGATTGCAAAGGCGACGAACACCGGCAAAATCGGCGACGGCAAAATTTTCGTCACCGAACTCCTCAACGTCATGCGCATTCGCACTGGCGAGACCGGGACTGATGCGCTGTAAGGTCGAAGCCTGACAGGTGTAGTGGGGCGGGGCGCCTGATCCGCGTCTCGTGCTCAAGATTGAATCGCCTCTTGTCACGTAGGCACTAAAACAGAGCAATTCCGGACTCATCGGCAGCGGACATTCGCGCCTAATCCTCCTAAATCCGCTACAAATTAATGCGTGGCACAGATCCTGCAGCCCCGAAGTGGGGCGTGTGGCGCTGGCGTGCAGCTTTTCCTAAGATTCCTCTGCGTCGTCACCGCCTCTTCGGTATATCAAAAATGGGGAGTGCAAAATAATGATCCGACTTCGTGCGCGCGGCGCTTTCATTGGCGGCGCGATAAGTAGCAGCAAGGTCTTTGCCGCAGATAGCCTCACCGTCAATAGTGGTGACACCGCGTGGATGCTGGTGGCAACCGCCTTAGTGCTATTTATGACGTTGCCGGGTCTCGCGTTTTTCTACGGAGGCTTAGTCCGGAGCAAGAATGCGCTCTCCATCCTAATGCAGTGCTTTGCAATCACCTGCCTTGTTTCGGTGCTGTGGATTGTCGGTGGTTACGGACTGGCATTTGGCAATGGCGGTGCTCACCAAGCATGGATCGGCCTCGGGCACTGGTTTCTCGCAGATGTCACCCGCGAATCCGTCACAGGGACCATTCCCGAATCGGTTTTTCTGATGTTTCAAATGACCTTTGCGATTATTACCCCCGCGTTGGTGATCGGAGCGTTTGCGGAGCGCATGCGATTTTCGGCGGTCCTGGGCTTTAGTGCACTGTGGTTGTTGCTGGTCTATGCGCCGATCTGTCATTGGGTGTGGGGTGGTGGATGGCTGATGGAGAAGGGGATACTCGATTACGCTGGCGGGACAGTAGTGCATGTGAATGCCGGGGTCGCCGCGATTGTCGCGGCGATGGTGCTCGGACGTCGACGCGGTTTCCCGGAAACCTCAATGGCGCCACACAACATGACGCTCACCGTGGCCGGCGCCGCGATGTTATGGGTGGGTTGGTTTGGTTTTAACGCCGGGAGCGCGCTCGCCGCCAATGGCAATGCAGGGATGACCCTGCTCGTCACGCATTTATCTGCCGCCGCAGGTTGTTTGGCCTGGATGACGATTGAATGGATTCGGTATGGCAAGCCCAGTGTGCTGGGTATCGTGACCGGGATGGTCGCGGGCCTTGGAACGATCACGCCCGCTTCTGGTTATGTGTCGCCTCTAAGCGCACTCATTGTGGGCGTTTCGGCCGGCACGATCTGCTATTTCTCCACACAGTTCATCAAACGCAAACTCAAGATTGATGATTCTCTCGATGTATTTCCGGTGCATGGCGTCGGCGGAATTATTGGAACGATCTTTGCTGGGGTTTTTGCGTCTACAAAATTTGGCGGCGTGGGGTATCGCGAAGGGGTGACCATGATGGAGCAAGTAGGAGTGCAGCTGCTCGGCGTAGTTGCCACGCTCGTTTGGTGCGCCGTTGTAACCTACCTCATCCTCAAGTTTTTGGACTTCATCTACAATTTGTTGAGCGCTCTGAGCTTCGACCTTTGCACCGCAGATGGGGCAGTGAGGTACACCGATGCGTGCATAGAGCAACCGCAAGTAGTCATA